>CAZKNE010000029.1:0-11716 GCA_964554005.1 uncultured bacterium
CTTGCGCCATTCTTGACCCTTCGCATTTCACACAGTGGACAGCCTAGAAAGGTCGTCCTACGCCGCAGGTAGTTAAGTGACAAAGTAAGCAGGTGATCAATTAGACGACCTGGCCACGCGAAAACCGTAGCTGCTGCTCCGGTAGCTCGGGTTGTACCTGTAGCGGTGCGCTGAGTGGCAGTTTTGGGCATTGAGGCTCCAGCTGCCGCCGCGTATGACCCGGCCCGAGCCACTACTAGGCCCTGTAGGATTGCTATCCGGATCCGGCTGCGACCCATAATAATCTGACCAATACCAGTCCCAACACCACTCGCATACGTTCCCGTGCATATCGTAAAGACCCCAGGCGTTCGGCTCCTTCTCGCCAACCGAGTGTGTCATTGAACCCGCATTGCCCTCATACCAGCCGGCCCGGCCCAGGTCAGAATCAGAATCGCCCGTATAGAACCGTGTCGTCGTCCCGGAGCGACAGGCGAACTCCCATTCCGCCTCCGTCGGCAAGCGATAGCCATTCGCGTCGAAGTTGCACGACACGTCCGCCGAAGTGATGTGACTGTCGTCGTAGCCCACATTCGTCATTGTGTAGAATTGGGCGTAGCCGTCCGCCTGCGACAACTTGTTACAGAAACTCACGCAGTCAAACCAGGTAACTCGCTCGACCGGGCGCTCATCGCCACTGAAATGAGAATCATTCCAGCCCATGACGTTTTCCCACTGCTTCTCAGTAACCTCCGTCTCCGACATCTTAAACGCCGAGATGTGGACCGTCCGCTGCGGTCCCTCGTCCGAATACCGCCCCTCTTCATCGCTTGGCGAACCCATCAGAAAAGACCCGGCGGGAATCGAGAGCATACGTATTGATGGGCCTGCTGAACCGTAGCTGAATGGCGCCAGGCTAAGATTGCTGGCCCAGCTCCAGGTCCCAGGGCCTAAGCAGAGCGAGGCGAAGTAGTATTCCCCATCTTGGCTAATCGGCGGCGCAGGCAGCATTGAGGGAACCTCGAAGCGGAAGTGTGCAGTCATGTCGAACTGCCCGGGCATCCTTACCTCCGCGTTCCAGGGCACTATTGCAGGGACCCAGCCGGACGGTCCCATGGTAACTATGCTACCATCGGGCATCAGCAGTCCGATACACAGGTCAAGCGTCGTACAGCCACCTGGGTTCTGGACACCTAACGTGACCTCAATTGTGTCGCCAGATTGATAGCTGGTCCGGTCCGTAGCGATTGTAACCGTTGGCTCAGCTAGAGCCATCGTCCAGACAGCCCAGACCAGCGCGAAAACAACACAAACAACCGCTGCTCTCATGTCTTTCCCTCCTCTCAGGGAAGTTGAGCTTTTTACGTCCCACCTTCTCAGCGGAACACACAAAACGAGATGAAATGACAAAAAGAGTATTCTATGTCACGAACAGACAAAACTGCAAGTCAGTTGCCGGGACCAGACTTGGGCAGGACGCCGCCAGCCAGCCTAATTCCCCTTGAACGCGGCCTTGCGTTTGTCGAGGAAGGCGCTTGTGCCCTCCTTTGCATCTTCGGTCGCACAGATGGCCCCGAACAGCTTTGCCTCGCGCCTCAGGCCATCAGAAAGCTGCGGCTCTTCGTAAACCTTGTTAACTAGCTCAATCGAGGCCGCAACAGCCAGCGGGCCCATCGAGATGATCTTGCTCGCAAGCTTCTCCGCAGCCTGCATCAGCGCATCGGGCGAGACGACCTTTGAGACCAGGCCGATCTCGTATGCACGCTGGGCAGGGATTATCTCGCCGGTCAGCATCATCTGCATCGCGTTGGACGAACCCACGAGGCGCGTCAGCCGCTGCGTTCCGCCGTAGCCCGGGATTAGCCCGAGCTTGACCTCTGGCTGGCCGAAGCTGGCGTTGGCTGAGGCGATACGGATCGTGCACGCCATCGCAAGCTCGCAGCCTCCCCCGAGCGCAAAACCGTTGACGGCCGCAATGACAGGCTTGCTGAGGTTCTCGATCTTCAGGAATAGATCCTGGCCGCGACTCGAGAAGGCCTCCCCTGACGCCCTGTCCAGGCCGACTATCTCGCCTATGTCAGCGCCGGCAACGAACGCCTTCTCGCCCACACCGGTCAGAACGATGGCCCGTATCTCGTCGTCATCTTTAGCTTTTCGGATGGCGTCATCGAGCTCATCCAGCGTCTCGGCGTTGAGCGCGTTCAGCGCCTTTGGGCGGTTGATCGCGAGGACCAGTATGTGCCCCTTTTTTTCATAGAGAATGTTCGTGTAAGTCATTGTGCCTCCGGTTTATCCTGTTATGTAATACGTATTGTAGGGGTGCCGCTTGCTGCACCCTGTCTATATTGGGCAGACACAAGGCCTGCCCCTACGAAACAATGGCGATACAGGGCGGGGCAAGCACCGCCCCTACGCTCCGTTATCGGCATCGGTTTCAGGTTGTAGGCGTTCGATCCTGACTTTTAGAATCCGCCGTTCGTCCGCCTCGAGCACAGTGAAGCGTAGCCCATCGAAGTCAAAGCTCTCCTTCTCGGCAGGAACAGACCCAATCTGATCAAGTATGAACCCGGCAAGCGTGTCGAAGTCCGGGTTCTCTTCTATAGAGAGCTTGACGTGCTCCTGAAGCAGGTCGAGGTCCGTGTTCCCGTCCGCGATAATAGTGCTCTCGTCCAGCACCTTGATGGGCTCCTCCAGCTCAGGCTCAAACTCACCACGTATCTCGCCAACTATCTCCTCCAGCAGGTCCTCTATCGTGATCAGCCCCGCAGTGCCGCCATACTCATCGACTGCGATCGCCATGAGGTTCTTATCCGTCCGAAACGTGGCTAGAAGGTTCTTGGCCTTCTTGGTCTCGGGCACAAAGAAAGGCTTCATCATTATCTTCGATATCTCGAAAGGCTCGCTGCCGTGGATGATCTCCTGCCGGATGAGGTCCCTGACGTGAACGATGCCGACTATGTTGTCGATGTTGTCCTCGAAGACCGGGATTCTCGAATAGCCCTCCTCGGCCATTACACGCTTCAACTCCTGAACTCCCGCCGCCGCCTCCACGCAGACCATCTCGACACGAGGAACCATGACCTCGCGCACTATCTTGTCGCTGAACTCCAGCACGCTGCCGATCATCCTCATCACACTCGCATCAATTTGAGAGGAGCTCCCAATCGTGCGCTCAATCAGCGAGACTATTCTATCGTGGACCGTCTCCGACTTCTGCGATGCTCTGTGGCGTTTGATTAGGTTCTTGAGTTTCATTAGCAGACCTATATTGCCTGCGTTTTGGTCATCCTCCACTTCTATTCACCTTCCCAGTTCTCGAGGATATAAGTTGCTTTATGATCTGATCTGTCTTCTCAAACATTATGGCTCTGCTCGAATCGTCGTAATCAGTGTATCCAACCAAGTGCAGGATACCATGCACGAGCAGCACCTCGAGCTCATCCTCAAGACTGTGGCCTAGCTCTCCGGCCTGTGCCCGCGCCCTCTCAACCGAGATGATGACGTCCCCGAGAAAGGCACCATCATCCCCCGACGGAAAGGCCATCACATCTGTCGGAGCGTCAACTTCTCTGAACCTCTTGTTCAGCTCCCGAATCCTCTCGTCCCCGCTGAACAGAACGTTCAACGAGGCGCCGCCCCTGCCGGTCATCCTTAGCACTTGAGGAACTATATTTCGGGCATGGCGTTCGCTCACGCCATCGACACCCGCATCCAAGATGACCTCGATCACTCTCGTCGAATCCCCATGACACCAAGCAGCACCGACAGCACGACTAGCGAACCATCTCGCCCTGCACCGGCCCGTCCGGTTGGTCTTCAGGATATTCAATGCGGGAATGAAGCATCCCTTGCAGAACGTGCACAAAGCTCTGCTTGCATCTCTGAATGTCATGCAACGAGAGGTCGCACTCGTCCAACTGGTGGTCCTCAACGTACCACGACACGACCCTATCGACCATCTTGGAGATCTTGTCCCGTGTGGGGTCGATCAAGACCCTGGACGCGGCCTCAACTGAATCGGCCAGCATTATGATCCCCGCCTGCCGAGTCTTGGGCCTGATGCCCGGGTAGCGGAACTCCGACTCCTCCACCTTCTCCCCCGTTCGCTTGGCCGCCTCCAGCGCCTTGTGATAGAACGGCCTCATCAGGGACTTGCCGTGATGCTGCTCAATTATGTCTTGTATGACCCGCGGCAGCTTATTCTTTCGTGCGAGCTCAAGTCCGTAAGTTACATGCTCGATAAGAACCCGCACGCTCATGGCCGGCTTCAGACGGTCGTGGGGGTTCTCGCCTCCTACGGGAGTGTTCTCTATGAAGTAGCCCGGCCGTTTCAGCTTTCCTATGTCGTGATAGTACGAGCCGACCAACGCGATGACACCGTTTGCGCCGATCTCCTCGCACGCGCTGCGTGCCAGCTCCCCAACCCTGAGGCTGTGGTTGTGCGTCCCGCCCGCCTCGATCATGAGCCGCTTGATTAGCGGCCTGTCGCTGGAGGCAAGGTCAAGCAGTTTGGACTTCGTCCAGACCCCGAACACAAGCTCTAAGATCGGCAAGAAAATCCCCGCAAAAGCGATCACAACTAGCCCCTGTCCAAAGCCAGAAATCGCGTTGAAGTAACCCGTCTGACTAAACCTGACGTTCGCGTCAAGCAGCTGCATCGAAAGGACTACCGCAGCGGCAACTATGCCGATCGACAGGCCCATCTTGAAGACAACTGCACCGTTGCCATACCTTCCGGCCACGAACACCACGGCCACTCCAGAGAGAAATGTCGCCATGATGATCACGGGGTAATTACCGAAAAGAAGCGGCACGAACGCAGAACACACAATCGTGGCCGCCAGGCCCGAACGCTTCCCCAGAAGAAGCGTGGCCAAGACCGCACCAAGCCCAAGAGGCGCTGCGAAATAGTAACACTCCTGTTGGTTGAACGGGAACTGCTCAACCGCATCTACAAAGCTCCTGATGCCCCACAAAAAACCCTTCGAGAGAAGCAGAGTCAGCACGGCGATTGTCCAGAATAGGAGCTGATTCTTCCACCCCGATGCCGCCTCAAACCCAAACCGTCGGCCCGAAAAGCTAAGAAGGATGACCACAATCGCCAGAAAAAGCGGCGTCCCGACGGCCGAGTTCAGACGCCTACGAGGCTGGATGTTTTTGGCAATCTCTCTGATAAGTCGGCCCTGCTTAGCAGTAACTATCTCCCTGGCCCGGACAATCATCTGCCCTTTTTTGATCTTGAAATAAACAGGCTCGACGGCCGCCATGGCGTCTTGCTTGGCCTTTTCTGTCTCGCTCTTGTTGAACGTGAGCGTCGGCTTGACAAGACGCGAGACGACCGAGGCAAGAACGGCACGAAGTTTGCCAGAGCCGGGGCATTCGGACTTCACAAATCTACCGGCTCTAGCTCGAGCCTCCTGGCTATCCGAGACCCTGAAGAGCGAGGTCGCATCGAGCGACTTCGTTGTGCCGCTGCCAACCTGCCTCACAATAATGCCGTTCTCAGAATTGTTCAACAGGAGCGCCTTTTCGCCGACCACTCCATCCTTGCAGGCGTCCTCAAATGCCTTGACAACACAGTCCTCGACCGAAACGTCGAGGCCAGAGGCAACTAGACGGTCAAACTCCTCCAGGGATACATCGATCCCCAGCGACTGCTTGAACTCCTCATGTAAGTCTGCAATCGTGGGTTTCACCTCGGGCCGAGCCGGCGACTCCGAAGGCCCGGATACCTTCTCTTTTGTGCCTTTGGCGGATACCTTTTCCGCCAACTTCGCCTGCTTGCCCTCACCTTCCGGCACCGCGGGCTGCGAAAGTGATCGCAGCAACTCGTTGCGTTTCTCGATACCAGCGCGAAGCGCCCGGAACGCCGAGATTATCGCTCTAATTGTCTGGGATAAGGCTTGCTCGTCAAAGTCATATACGGAGGGCACATTCGCAACTGCGGCCTTTTTCCTGGCCACTGTTGTCTCTTCGTCCTCGACAGTGATCTCGGTGGGCGCCCAGGTGTCCTGCCTTGCGATCTCCCCGACTCGAAACAGCTTTAGGTCTATCGTGTGCCGTTTGGGGACGAGCAAAATAGTGAGGAGAGCTATCGCTACACATGCAATCACTGCGCTTTGAACGCGGTTCTGGGCAAATAGTGCCGTCAGTCTCGCGACAGGCGAAGGCCCTGACGAACGCCGGTCAGGGGGCTCCGAATCCTGCGCCAAGCCTTTAGGTCTGTGCTTGGAGCCGTTCTTTTTCATCTTTAGTGCCTGCTGATTGCCACAAGCGCTACGCCAAATCAGCCAGCAGCGATTTCATTTTCCCCCCTGTCAAGGGAAGTCTGGGCAACAGGTTTAGGCGCCGCAACTGGCGGCCGACCGAACACCTCGTAGGCATCTATGATCTTCTGAACCAGGTTGTGCCGGACAACGTCGGCAGACGAGAAATAGATGAACTCTATGCCACGAATGGATGACAGAATAGATTGAACCTGCACAAGGCCTGAGAGCTGCCCCGCCGGTAGGTCTATCTGTGTTATGTCGCCCGTGATAACCGCCCTAGAGCCCTTGCCCAGGCGAGTGAGAAACATCTTCATCTGCTCCGGGGTGGTGTTCTGAGCTTCGTCCAAGATCGCAACGCTGTCGTTGAGCGTCCGACCACGCATGTACGCAAGAGGCGCTATCTCGATCGCCCCATTCTCTATGAGATACGTCGCTTTGTTCATGGGGATCATGTCGTAAAGCGCATCGTAAAGCGGCCGCAAATACGGCGTCACCTTCTCCTTGAAATCGCCCGGCAAAAAGCCCAAACGCTCTCCCGCCTCGATAGCAGGTCTGGCCAAGACAATCCGCTTTGCTCTCTTGCTGAAAAACAACGAGACCGCGATTGCCATCGCAAGGTAGGTCTTGCCCGTCCCAGCCGGCCCGATCGAGAAAACTATGTCGCAAGTCCGCATCAGCCGAACGTAGCGCTTTTGGTTCAACGTCTTGGGGTATATATCTGCGTCGCGAGACGGAACCCTTATCCGTTCGGAGAAGAGCCCCGGCAGATCAACATCCGTATCATTTAGATACGCATAGACCGCATCAGCGACAAGCGAATCGTCAGACTGAGGGTGCTTGTACAATAGCGGAGCCATCTTCCGCAAAAAATCCTCAACCATAAGAACTTTGCTGTCCTCGCCGCGGACCTTGACCTTGCTGCCACGGGAAATGAGGACGACGCCGAATTCATCCTCGATTAACTTCGAGCCCGAATCGTAAGAACCCAAGAGCTTTCGCAGCGTCTCATTCTCTGCGAAATCTACGACTCTTTCCATCTCAAAAAACGCGGCTCACACTACGCCGCAAACCACCGCATCCTAAAGCCGCAGACCGCCCTCGAACGTTTACTTCCCGTCGTAAAGGCTCCAATCGCCACGCGTGCTCGCCTTGTGCCTGGCCTCAGCCTTCTCCGCGTCCGTTGAATCTCTCAGAACCTCAAAAACCTGGCCCGGGAATATCAGGTCGGGGTCCTTGATCTGATCCCGATTGGCACTGTAGATAAGCGGCCATAGAAAAGGATCAGAATACAGAGTCGAATAACCCGCTATGCGCCACAAGCACTCGCCCTGGACCACCGAATGTAAAATGGGTGCAACCTGTTGCTTGGCCTTTACCGACAACGCATAGCTCTCAACATCTGCCAAGAGCTCATTCGCCCCAGATAAGAGCGTCTTGCTCCCATCCTCCGCAGCCAGAAGACCGCAGCCTGCCTCCCGCAGCTGCGTCTCGGTCTTCACCTCCAAACCACGCAGTGAATCCATTCTGCTTACGAACAGCGCACCGCCCTCGTCCTCGCCAAGGTCACTCAGCGCCGCGTCAACATTGGCAAGTACATCTCTCGCCTCGGCAAGATTCTTGCTCGTTGTCGCACGAGCCTCATCGCCACGCCTGATCGCATCGGCCTTCGATTTCTCCGCAAGTCCCTTGGCCTCGAGCGCCAAATCCTTCGCGCCCTTCTCCTTGTGGTCAGCCGCCACTTGCGCTTCTTTCAACTTGTCCTGCGCCTCCGCGAAGGCGTCCGAGGCGTAAATGTCCGCACACACTTCCTTCGAGTTAGAGACGCTCGTTGAGGCGGCCTCCAACTCCACGTCAGGGCGCTTGTAAAACATCATACAGGCCGCCTGCAACCCAGCAAGCGCTAGAACCAATGTAATTAGAGCACAACGGCGCGCGATCATCATCACAGGTATCCTCCCAATCATCTCTCTTTCGCTAACCCAACCACACGCAAAAGCTACTTAATCCCACAGAGGTCCCACCAGCAGACCTCCTCAGAAGCCCAATTTAGTGCTACTGTCAAAGCTTGTCAAGCACCAAAACTTCTCGCCCGCATCCCGCACGATTGACACCAAACATGGCCGGGCAATACTCTGTGGCCATGACGATGCCGAAAGGGACTGCGCCCGGCTGGTAGAAGGACGAACTAGATAAGCTTGGTGAGGGAGCCGCTTATGCTCCCTGGGCAAAACCCGAAACACCCCAGCAGGAAATAGATTCCTTGCTCAAGACACTTCGGCCAAACCATTGAACAGCCCCGCCGCCCGGAGGCGGCGGGGCCGTACGAAGGAGAAAGAAGAGCCAGTTGTCGCGAGACTAAATGGTCTCTGAATACGCAGCGAAGAGGTCCGAGTTCGACAGCATCCCGACTATGTTCTTGCCATCGAAGACCGGCAGCCGCCTGAAACCCGTGTTCGCAAGAAGCCTGGCCGCATACTTGTGCTCAAGCCCCGGCGAGGCAAACACCAGCGGTTTGCTCATGATGTCAGCCACCTTCGTCGCGTGAGGGTCTGCGCCAGTGGCGATGATCTTAGTGACGACGTCCTTGCGAGTGAGGATCCCATAGGCGTCCTCAATGCCCCGGTGTTGGACGATCAGGCTGCTGACGTTGCGCTCGCTCATCTTCTTGATGGCGTCCACGACATTCCTGGACCCATCGATGAACTCGACCTCCTTGGTCATAAGGTCCCTTGTTTTCATCCCCATCCTCCATCATTTGGTTAAGAAACCAGCAATACAAAAAAACAACACCTAACTCTCAGCAAGAATACTAAACTCACAATTTGTGTGGAGTCAAGCCCGAATTGCAGATCTGTCAAGATATTGTGTGGCACGCGGGATTATTCTTGTGTCGTCGCGATTAAAATAGCACATCTTGGGCTCTAATATGCCACAACCACAACATGTTCGCCCCACCCAGTTCAGAGAGAGTCCGCACAAGCAGCTTGCTCAACACCCGAACCACGTCAACGAGACCCATCTGCCTCGTCGCAACCGTCCCGATTCCTGGCGCGGTCCTGAGGTCAATGGCCCTCTCTAGCACCTCGAACGGCAGAGCATCGGGCACATCTCTTTTGTTGAACTGGCAGACCGCTGGCATTCTCTCCAGCGACCGATTGGCCGTAACGAGCAGCTGCCGCAGCTGGCGGAGCGAGGCCAGGTTCCTGGCGAGCCTAGAAGTGCGTGAGTCCACGACGATGATGATACCGTCCGCACCGGAGACGAGCTTCAGCCACACCTCGAGACCAGCCTGATCTGCATGAGGCGCGAAGAGATCCAGCATCACGTCAGCCTCCTTTATGTGCCCGAGCCGGACAGGGACATATTCCAGGAGAAGCTCAGCGTCGCGCTCGGGGATACCCGCATAGTCTAGCCAGTTGCCCCTGGTAACTTCACGCGGTAGCTGCGAGATCAGACCCTTCAGCGTCTCGGTCTTGCCGCACTGCGTTGCTCCCCACAAGGCAGCCCTGAAAATCGCAAGTTTCTTACGTGGTGAATAGAACATCCTATCTCTCGAATCGCATGCCCAGCTCGGCAAGCCCGCGAAGCGCCGGCGAATAGTTGGGCTCAAGCTCCAGGCATTGCTCCCACTGTCGCCGAGCACCGCCCCAGTCCTCAAGCCCCAACATCGCCGCTCCGAGCAAATAATGTGCCCTAACACTGTCGGGCGTCAACTCAAGTGCAGCCTTGGCCGCCTCGGCGGCCGCCTCGTTCTCACCTCGTCTCAACGCATTGGCCGCCGAATCGCAATAGGCCTTCGCGACCACGTTGCCAAAGGACAGCCCATCGGCGGCTCGCTGACCGCCACGCAGACCGAGAAGCCCTGGCGCAACCATCAGGCCAACAGCAATCAAAATGATCACCCATCTCGACACGAATCCCGAACCGCTGCGCTCGTCGCCCGGCGCCGGCTCGATAGGCTTGCGGGAGCGAAAAGCGATTATGGAGCAGCAGAGAACCATCGCCGACAGGAGAGAGATAAGAAGGCCGATGCCAAAGCTCTTCGGCTCAAACGCAAGTCTCACGACGCTTTTCCCCTTGGGGACAGCGATTGCCTTCACAAAACCGTAGGCCCGCAAGATGGGCGAAGGCGCCCCATTTACAGACGCCTCCCAGCCCGGATAGTCGTTCTCCGAGACAACCAAGAATGTGGGCCGATTGGCCCGGACCTCGAGCGTCACATCGCAGGGATCGTTCCGAATAACGGTTACTTTGCCCAGGGGCCCGTCAGCCTGGCGCCCCACACGGCGAGGCGTTCCCAAAACGCCCTCGATCGACCACTGTCGCAGTAGTGAGCCGAGATTGAGTTCGCCCGCCTTCCTCAGCTCGCCCAAGTCGAGCAGCACGCCAGAAAGTGGATGAAATCTGCGGTCTTTGACGGCCTTCAGGACAGCCGCCTCATTGGGGAGCACGATCGCCCTCTCCACGAGAAAGAAACGAGGCAGAAAATCGGCGTTTTGGTATAGATAAAGGTCATCGGACATGAAGACCGGTGCGAGCCGAGCGTTGTCGATCACCTCCGACGAGATGATGTATTTGACGTTCAGCAACGACAACAGGCCCGGCGAGGGCTCAAGCCTCGGCCATGCGCACTTGCCCGGAGCACCAAGCAGCTCGTTGTATCTCGCAAGTCCAAACGAGGTGTAACCGTCGGCGCTATCGATGCCGTAGAGCATATTAGTGTTGGGCACGAGCGACTCCGTGCAATTGCGATATTGCTCGATGTTATTTGCCCAGCCCGGCGTGAACGGGTCTGCACGCCTTTCGCCTTCGCCGACGCCCGATTCTGGCCGCCAGAGCTCGTGGACATGCCATCGCAGCGTCCTGAATGTGCCGGGCTCTGCCCGCAAAAGCCTGACGAGCTTGCCGGGCCTTGTATAGACCTTCGTCGAGACGACTGGATTGAACCCATGCCCGAACGAGAAAAGGTCGATAAAAAGCAGCATAGGCAGGGCGAATGCCAAGTAGCGACCCTGCCGAGGCCTGATGACGATCAAAACCAGCAGCAGGGCAGATAAAGCGGAGATGGCCCCGAACCGCCATAGGTCCCCTGATAGCGACTCGCCGTAGCGGGCGAAGAGGCTCCTGCTCGTATCGCTGACAAGGTTTCGAGAATGAGCGGGAAACGATCGCTCCTGACTAACGGCGAGCGAATTGCCAAGTGCGAAGTGATACGCAGTGATTGAGAGGGCCGCAACGATCAGCACCAAAGAGATGGCGACGAGGCGCCTCGTGCGCAGCTTGCCGTGAGGCGAGAGCAGGTAATCGAGCCCATAGGCCGACAGGGCCGAGAGAGCGAATACCGCAAGATATATGAACCTCGCCGGCGTGCGGGTTGCGTTCAGGACGGGGATTTTAGCAAGGATGAGGTAAAGCGGCGTTTGGTTGCCGAGTGCGAGGACGACGCTGCCTGCGAGCAGGAAGACGAA
>CAZKNE010000030.1:0-546 GCA_964554005.1 uncultured bacterium
ACTGCGTAGTAGCGGACAATGAGGGAGGAGGTATTTCTTTCTCTAACTCGACGCCCCTCATTTCTGGCTGCACAATCAACGGCAACTATTTCAACAGCGCGTCCAGAAACAACCTCGGCGCCGGTATTACCGCGCGCCGGTACTCGAACGGCATGATCCAGGGCTGCACTATCAGTTACAACGGGTCAAACGGCGTTTATTGCACGCTGCATTCGTCGCCCACAATCTCCGGCTGTGTCATCAGCAACAACGTCGGGAGGGGCATCGAGACGAGCTATGCTTCGCCACTGATCACACGATGTCTGATCAAAGAGAATGCAGGGGGAGGTGTCGATTTCGGCGGTGACGGTTCTGAGGGGTCAACGCCAATGATCAGGGATTGCCAGATAATAGGGAATTCTGCAGGCGAGGGTGGCGGGCTGTGGCTGAGACGCGGGGACGTGTTCAACTGTCTGATCGCAGACAATTTCGCTAGATGGAGAGGTGGCGGCGTTTACTGTTGTGATTTCTCCGGGACCCTGTCCAATTGCACGATTACCGGGAACT
>CAZKNE010000030.1:556-11664 GCA_964554005.1 uncultured bacterium
CTCGTACTTTGACTTCTCGCCGTCGATCTCAAATTCAATTCTGTGGGCTAACTCACCGGACGAGATCCAGGTTCAGAGAAACAGCACGGTGAGCGTCGTTTACTCCTGCGTCGAGGGCGGTTTCGAGGGCGAGGGGAACGTCTCCGATGACCCGCTCTTCGTCGGGGATTATCGCCTTTCGTCGAGAGCAGCGGGGCAAGACACGGACAGCCCCTGTATTGACGCTGGGAGCGGGACAGCTGATTCCCTTGGCGTTAGCGCCTACTACACCACCAGAACTGACGGCGTGCCCGATTCAGGAATCGCTGACATGGGCTACCACCAGCCGCTCGCCAAACCGAGTATCTTCTGCTGGGCCAACTACTTCACATTCTGGCCGGGCAACTGGCTTGGATGCTCTTTGTTCGCACAGAACGAAGGACCGGATGCCGTGGTGGATGTATATGTAGGCTTCGTCCTCCCTGACGGCGCGATCATCACCATTTCGGATGACGGCTCGCTCGTTTCGGGCGTATCGCCCTTCGTTGCGGAGGCGTTTCTGCCCTCTGGCTGCAGGTACGGGCCAGAACTCGTCGTTGATCTGGCCATCCCCTCGAACGTCGATTCTGGTTCCTATGTCTTTGCGGCTGCCCTCTGTTCACCAGGTTCTTCCGCGCTCATATCATCCTCTGTCGCCCGCTTTAAAATCAAAGAATTGCCAGAATAATCCACTGGCCCGCCGGCCCACTATCCTTTGAACGTTTGCACCCCGAGGGTCCCCTAGTTCTTGCTCCAGCAGAGCAGTCTTCTGCGCATATTCCGCGCTCGCCAATCACTCCGGAAGCGCATACACTCTTGACTACTGCGGGTTCTCATGCCAAGGGCTCTCATACGAATCTGAATCGTCCTTCCTGCAGGTATTCTTCTCCTTGTCAGTTAAGGATCTCCCTTCCCATATCGAGTCAACCCACATTTCAGCGCAGGACCCCTCTGGATCGTCGAACCAGTGCTGGGTCGTGTCCCATGCCCATTTGAATGTGCTAGTGAAGTGGTCCCAGCCGCTGAAGTTGGCGCCGATACCTCCCTCATAGACCCACCGACCCGTCTGGCCTAGATAACCCGAGTGAACCGGCCCGGAGTTGCTGTCGCTCTCGTCATAGGTCCATTCGGTCCAGTAGTCGCTGTTGGCGCCAGTGAGGCCCCAGTATCACCAGTGCACTCGAAGGTGAACTTCCCCGTTGCGAACGTCGTCCGGGTCGAGGGAGAAGCGGAAGAAGTGAGGCACAGTCGTCTCGCTGTTCGTCTTGACCTTTAGGTTGAGGTAGGGGACCGCCTCGCGGTCCATGGTCACGAACTTGCCCACCTCGCCAACGTTCACTATCTCCCCGTAATCCAGGCTGCAAAGCCCCCAGGGGCCGACCGCGTGCATTTTGACGAAAAACCCGCCGGTGAAGAGCAGTCTTTCGTCCTGGCTACGAGTGAGCTTGAAGTCAACGGGGAGCTTGACGTCTTCGAACCACAGCTCGACACCCTTGACGTCTGGCACGTCATTCCTCATCGAGCCGCTGACAGTTACCCAGTGCATAGCGAAGTTCTCGACGAACGAGTAGCTGTAGGAGAGCTCTTCGATCTGGTTTCGGCTGTCCGCGATAAGCGCATCCGGCGGAATGGGTTTTGTCTTGGGGTCGGGTATGAGATATGCGTCTGTTTCCTCGGATGAATCAAACATTGTGCCGTGTAGGATCGCCTCAATGTATTCCTCGACCTCGGGCAGCATCTCGGCGGGCGTCTCGTTCTTGTTCACCACGATGACGCGGACACCATACTTGCGCAAGAACTGAGGCGCCCAGAGAGAGTCCAGAAAGATGCGGTCGTTGCAGATATTTAGCTGGTGGAGACCCTCGCGCTTCAATATAGTCTTCACCGACAGTCTCAGCAGGGTGCCGACGACTGGCTCCGTGAAGCGCCTCAAGAGCACCGAGCGAGGGATTTTGCCTATGGCATGTCCTATCAGGCGCTTGTGGTGGACGGTCTGGTTGATCATGTCCCGCATGCCGCTTGTCCCAACAAAGCCAGAGCCGGTAAAAAAACCGGTTGGGAACTCAAGAACGGTGAAATCTCCAGGCATGTCCCGGACTGTCTCAAACACCTTCGGGACGTGAAGGCTCGTCATTGGCAGCGGCCCCGGCAGAAGATCGACAAAGCAAACAGCGCACAGCACGAGGCCAACGGCAGTTCGAGAGGCGGCCCTGTGTAGCCGGGATAGCAGGGAGTCCGCGACCAAAGAGGCGGCGACAGCCCCACACATTACCAGCATGATGCCGAACCTCGCCGACACTCGGGCTGCGCCCATCAGCGGGATGCGCTTGAAAATTGGCCAGATTGGCAACATGAAGAAGGTGTCGTTGCGAGGCGTGAAGTAGTTGAACTGGTCAGACCCAATTCCGGCTGTGAAGACGTCGCCCAGCATCGCGAGTAGAAAGACCGTGCAGCAGGCTAGCCACAGTGAGAGCCCCCGCACTTTGCGGATGTAAAGGACAGAGACGGCAAGAAGTGCTATCAGCACCAGGCCGGGATACTGGAAGACCTCGATGCTGAGGTTCGTGAACTGCGGGAAGAGTTTCTTGACGAGGTGTCCCCAGAGAAGACTCTGATGATGAGGGACGAGCAGGTGCCAGGCGTTAAGGGACATGTAGAAGTCGTTCGAGAGTCGTGCCGATAGCTGGCCCTCAAACGGCTTGGAGAGCATGGAGCCGAGCGCAGGGGAGAAACCGGCGAGGACCACGACGACCGCGGTGGCGATCGGCCGTGCCATTTTCTTAGCAAACACCGCAAATGCTCTCGGCCGCCTGAATATCAGGAACCATAGGACAAGAAGTGTCCAACCACATATCGAGAGAGTTCTAGGAGAGAGTCGGCCGATGCGGACGGACGGCACTTGGCTGGATACTAGGCCCCACAAGAGAGCGAGCGCAGAAAGAAGGCCAACGAGGCGCGACAGTCGGGCGGAGTGTCGGAATGGTCTTTGCTCCCATCCCATCTTTACAACGAGCACTATGAGGGTGAATAAAAGGACGAAAACAGCGTAGTAGTATGACGTGTAAAGCTGAGCCAGAAACACCAACCCAAGCAAGGCGCCTCGCTTTGCAGAGGGACGTTCGATCAGTCTTAGTAGTAGTAGGGCGTAAAGCGGTGCCCATTCGGTCGCGGCGAGGTTGAGTTGCCCGAAGAGGATATGGACGAGGCGATATGTGCAGAAGGCGTATGTGAGGCCTCCGAGGAACGACGCGATTCGGCTTACCTTGAAGTGGCGGATTAGGAGATAGGTGAAGAGCCCGCTTGCGGCGTATGTCCAGATGATAAGTATCGTGTAGCATTGCATCAGACTGAGCCCGAGCAGTTGCATGGGTATTGAGAACAAGCCGTAAAGTGGCGTGAACGGGGAGAGCGCAGTTATGAAGCCCTCTGGGTAGAACGCGATGTGACACAGAAAAGGGTTTGTTCCAAGAACTAGGGCGTGCTTGAAGTACCACAGGTTCCAGAGGAATTGGTAGAGGTCTGCCCCGCCGTGGTAGCCTGGCGCAGCGTCCGAGAAGTTCTGCACGGCCGGCGATGTGTAGAGAATCGCAAGGGCCATGTAAAGGGCAAATGGAAGCATTGCCCCGAAGACTTTACCGACGAAGCTCATCCTTGGGCTAAGCATGGCCAAACACTTACCAGAGAAGACATCCGGTTTCAAGACGGCAGGCTTTGATGGGACAGCTGTGCGCGATATAGATATTTGCTTGAAACAAACTGCAATAACGGGAACGGATCGGTTAATATGCGGCACCAGATAGCTGAGAATGGGGATGGTAGCCCTATGGGCAGCGCAAGGAGAGGCTTCGTCAGACCAGTATAATCAGCATTGTGAGTGAGCTTGGTGTGGGATATTTAGACCTATTTTTTGCGGCAGAGCTTTTCGTGATCTTTGTGTTTGGCCTGTGCATGGGCAGTTTTTTGAACGTTTGCTCGTTCAGGATAGCTCAGGGCCAATCGATAATCTGGCCAGGCTCTCGCTGCCAGAACTGCAAGACACCCATCCGGGCCCTGGACAACATCCCGATATTAAGCTACATTCTGCTTGGCGGAAGGTGTCGGCACTGCAAAGTGAAGCTCTCGCTTCAGTATCCAATTGTTGAGGGAGCGGTAGGGATACTGAGTGTTCTCATCGCTTTGAGCCTTTCAGTGGACCTCAGGATATTGAGGCATGGCGCAATTGCTCCGAGGCTGCTCGAGGCCGCAGGGTGGTTCTCGCTCTGCTTTTTTGTCATTCTCATCGGCACGATCGATCACCGGACAGGGCTGGTGCCGGACGTTGTCAGCCTTCCTGGGATTGCCTGCGGCGTTGTATTCGTTACGCTGTTGTGGAAAGTTGGCGGGCCTCCGAACATACACCGGCTCTTGCCCTCGCCCCTTGCCATGACGCCGCTTTCGTCGCTTTGGGGCATTATGGTTGGCGGGGGGCTTTTCTTTGCGGTGGTTCTGCTGAGCAAGGGCAGGATGATGGGCGGCGGTGATATTAGGATCGGAGCGCTTTTGGGCGCATACATGGGGCTTAGGTTGGCTCTGTTGTCCGTGCTGATAGCGAGCATCGTGGGGACAGCGTTTTCTCTGCCGGGCCTTATCGCTGGCAGGGTCTCGCGGAAGACGGAGATACGTTTCGGCCCGTTGCTATCTTTTGGAGCGATAGTATCATCCTTCTTCGGCAGGAGCCTCATTAACTGGTATTGGGGGTTGTTCTGAGATGATGAAAGATTTCGCCGGCAACGGCGCGGCCGCCGCGAGCCGCCGTGCCAATGTCTTTGTCCACATTCCCTATGCCGACCGGGACAGATACATGCCGCTGGTTCTTCGTGATCGGGTGAATCCAGAGCTTTATTTCAACACAACAGACCTTTTGGAGCTTGACAGGACCGAGCTCAAGAGGGTGAGAGATGGTCTATCTCTTGCCGGCCTTTCTTGCACTATACACGGGCCATATATGGACCTCAGCATCGGTGCTTTCGACCCGGAAATCCGCTCGATCACCCGCAAACGCATACTGCAATCACTGGAGGTTGCCGCATACCTGCACGCGAAGACTCTCGTGCTCCACCCGGGATACACGAGCTTCAAATATGGCGAGGTGGTCGAGGATTGGCTTCGGAATTGCGAAGGTCTTCTCGCGGAGGTCGGCCCCATTGCGGGCAAAAGCTGCATAATGTTCGCGCTTGAGAACACCTTTGAGAGCTCCCCGGAGGTGCTATGCAGGCTTGTTGATCGTCTTGACCCGGAGGTCTTCGGGCACTGCTTCGACATCGGACACTTCAACGTGTTTGCCCGCTGCGATCTTTTGAGCTGGCTGAGGCAAGTTAAGTGGCGCCTCGTTGAGCTGCACCTGCACGACAACGACGGGAAGTCCGATCAGCACCTCGCTATCGGCGAGAGCACGGTGGATTTCGACAGTCTCTTCAGCGGCCTCGCAGAGACCCTGGACAGGCTTGTGTTGACGGTCGAGGCGCACGAGGAGTCAGCTGTGCAGCGGAGCCTCTCGGCGCTTGAGGGGCTCTTGAGATCGGTTGAGTAGATGGTAGTGAAAGAGAAACACCGGCCCTTGGCGAGGGTCTTCGAGCTAGCGCTCGCCCTGCGGTACTTGAAAGCGAGGCGCAAACAGGCATTCATATCGGTCATCACCGTCATCTCCATCGCAGGCATTGCGGTTGGGGTGGCGGCGCTAATCATTGTTTTAGCGGTGATGACAGGCTTTGAGCAGGACCTCCGACAGAAGATACTGGGCATCAGAGCACACGTTCTTGTAACCAGGCAGCCGTTCAGCGACGTTCAGCGCATACTTCTGTCGAAAGATGTGATGGAGAAGATCAGTCGTGTGAAGGGGGTAACGGGAGTTTCGCCGTTCATCTTCGGGCAGGTCATGATCCGCTCCCCCAACCGGACGCAGGGCATTGCCGTCCGGGGTGTTGATCCTAGGCTCGAGGCCTCGGTGAGCGACCTTCAGAAGAACATGGTGGAGGGCAAGCTCATCTCGTTGACGCGGCGAGATTTCAGACCTGAAGACGAGAGCAAGGGCCGGTATGACGGGATCATCGTGGGGCAGGAGATGGCCTCCAATTTGGGCATCTACGTCGGAGACAAGGTCGCCCTGATCTCGCCGTTTGGAAGGGATACACCGGCCGGCCTTGTGCCGAAGCTCAGGTGGATGGTCGTCGCCGGGATATTCAAGTCAGGGATGTATGAGTTTGATTCGAGCCTCGCCTATATATCTCTGGTTGCGGCGCAGGATTTTTTCGATATGGGGGATGAGATAAACGGCTACGAGGTGAGAACGGACGACATTTTCATGGCAAGACCTGTTACCAAGAAGATCGTCCAAGTCCTCGGGTCGCCCTACAAGGCGACTGATTGGCAGGATATGAACAAGAACCTGTTCGCCGCGATGAAGCTCGAGAAGATCGCCATGTTCATTATTCTTGCACTGATTGTGCTAGTGGCGGCGTTCAACATTGCCAGCACCCTCATCATGATGGTGATGGAGAAGAACAGGGACATCGGGATACTCAAGTCAATGGGCGCCGCTAACGGGAGCGTGATGGCGATATTCATGATCGAGGGGACGCTCATCGGCGTGGTTGGCACGGCGATCGGCGCGGTCGCCGGGTCTATTATCTGCTTTGTGGCTGACAAGTATCACCTAATTAAGCTCAGCGGCGATGTCTATTATCTCAGTTACCTGCCGTTCAGGATGACGTCTCTGGACTTTGTTCTTATCTGCGTTGGCTCCATCCTTCTGAGCTTCATCTCCACGATATATCCCTCTCGCCAGGCGGCCCGGCTCGATCCGGTGGAGGCGATCAGATATGAGTGAAGACCTCATCGTCGCAGAGGCTCTGTGCAAGGAGTTCGTCCGGGCCGGCACGGTTACGCAAGTGCTGAAATCTGTTTCGTTCTCGGTAAAGAAGGGGCAGTTCGCCTGCGTCGTTGGCTCATCCGGCGCCGGCAAATCTACGTTGCTCAGCATACTTGGCACACTCCTGGGGCCTACCTCTGGCGAGGTGAGGTTTGACGGCCGGGACGTGTTCGAGGCGTCCAAGTCAGCTCTCTCCCGCTTCAGGAACGAGCGGATTGGTTTTGTCTTTCAATTTCACCATCTCTTGCCTGAGTTCAGCGCGGTCGAGAACGTTTCAGTGCCGCTTCTGATCAGGCGCGTTGCGCCCAGGGCTGCGCAGGTTCAGGCGATTTCGCTTCTCGAGAGGGTAGGGCTTGAGCATCGCCTTTCGCACCGCCCCGCAGAACTCTCCTTCGGCGAGCAGCAGCGCGTGGCCGTGGCGAGGGCCCTTGTGGGTGAGCCAGAGATTGTTCTGGCGGACGAGCCAACCGGTAATCTCGACCAGGAGACCGGAGACCGCGTCTTCTCACTGCTTCTGGACCTGACCGTCAAAAGAGGCAGGACCCTCGTAGTCGTTACACATAACCAAGAGCTTGCCTCGCACGCCGGTCAGGTGCTCCAGCTCGTGGATGGCACCAGTGTCTCGGGGTGAGCTTGCATTTATTTGGAGTCTTGGCTATGTTCAAGCGTGAATTGAGAGTATCTTTGGATTGGGGCTGTTGCCCTTTTATTCATAGTTACGCTGCGCTGAGAACGTTGGCTCGAGGGACCGAGTCGCAAGCCTCGGGCGAAGAGTTGTTTGTGTTATAGGATATGTGATGTTTGGTGATAGATATACTGATGGCGCTAGGAAAACGGTTTATTACGCCAAGAAAGAAGCGCTGCGCTGTGGTCACCCGTCCCTAAGAACTGAACACTTGCTGCTGGGCCTTCTGAAGGACCCTGACAACACCGGCTGTGCAGTCCTCAGGGAGTGTGGGATAGACCTCCGAACCGTCCGTGCGAAGCTCTCCCTGAGAATCACTGCTGGAGGTGTATCTGCCCCAAGCGACGAGATACCGTTTAGCGTGAGCGCCAGGCGAGTGCTGAGGTATGCGGCCCACGAGGCCAAGTCAATGAGCCACCACTATGTAGGGACTGAGCATCTTTTGCTGGGCCTCATACGGGAGCGCAGCGGCCTTGCCTCGGACGTGCTGCACGAGATAGGCGTGAATCTGTTGATGGTCAAGCGCAGGATTCTTGAGACAACCACAATGGAGCACGTTCCGCAGAGCAAGTCTGCCTCGCCTGCTCTTGACGAGATAGGTAGGGACATCACAAAATTGGCCGCGGAGGGCAAGCTCGATCCGGTGATTGGTCGGACGAAGGAGATCGAGCGGGCGATGCAGATATTGTGTCGCCGGACGAAGAACAACCCCGTTCTTATAGGTGAACCCGGCGTTGGCAAGACCGCAATCGTCGAGGGCCTTGCCCAGCTTCTGGTTAAGGGCGAGGTGCCTGATACATTGCGCGGCAAGCGGATCGTTGCGCTGGACGTCGGCGCGCTGGTGGCCGGAACGAAGTATCGGGGTCAGTTTGAGGAACGGCTGAAGACTGTTCTTCACGAGATAATGAGCACGAAGAAGATCATCTTGTTTGTTGATGAACTCCACACGCTTGTGGGGGCGGGCTCGGCGGAGGGCTCGATCGATGCTGCGAACATGTTGAAGCCTGCGCTATCTAGGGGAGATGTTCAGTGTATTGGGGCGACAACTGTTAAGGAGTACCGTCGGATAATAAGCAAAGATGGGGCTTTGGAGCGTCGGTTCCAGACGATAGTCGTTGACGCCCCATCTATCAAGGAGACCAAGAAGATACTCAGGGGTCTCAGGCCCAGGTATGAGGATTACCATAACGTCATAATCAGCGACAAGGCGATAACCGCGGCCGTCATCCTTTCAGACCAGTACATTTGCGACAGATTCCTCCCGGACAAGGCGATCGACGTGATGGACGAGGCCTGCGCTCGAAAGCGCTTCGTCGGCTCGGCCGTCCCGGAACAGATACTGAACTATGAGGCTGAGTTGGCAGCGATCTCCAAGCACAAGGCGGAGTTGGTGAGCAATCAGGACTTTGAGGCCGCCGCTGAACTCAGGGACAAGGGTGCGGAGCTCTCAGAGCGAATCGCCCAGGAGCGGTCGCAGTGGCGCCTGAGCCTGAAGAACATGCGGATGAAGGTTGACCGTTCGGACGTTGAGTTTGTTGTGTCCCGTTGGACGGGCGTGCCGGTCACCAAACTCAGCCTCACTGAGGCGTCCAGGTTCAAGTCGTTGGAGCGAGACCTGCACAAGCAAGTGGTTGGGCAGGACGAGGCAATTGCGGCCGTGTGCCGGGCGATTAGGCGTTCCAGGGCTGGGTTCAAGAGTCCGGACAGGACTATCGGTGCGTTTCTGTTCTTGGGGCCGACAGGCGTTGGCAAGACAAAGCTCGCCAGAACATTGGCGGAGGTAGTCTTCCACTCTCCTGACGCGCTGATCCGCTTCGACATGTCTGAGTTCATGGAGAAGCACACAGTCTCGAGGCTCATAGGTTCGCCGCCTGGCTACGTGGGCTATGGAGAGGGGGGCCAGCTGACGGAGAAGATGAGGCTTCGGCCTTATAGCGTGCTTCTGCTCGACGAGGTGGAGAAGGCGCATCAGGACATCTTCAGTATCCTGCTTCAGGTTTTGGAGGAGGGTAGGCTGACGGACGGGATGGGGCGCCTGGTGGATTTTCGTAACTGCATCCTGATCATGACCTCGAACATCGGCAGCAGGCTGATAAGTAAAGGCATTTCGGTGGGCTTTGGCGGAAACTCTAACGAGAAGCAAAGCGCAAAGATCAGAGAGATGCTTCTCAAGGAGACGGCGCAGAAGTTCGCGCCTGAGTTCATGAATCGCCTCGACGAGGTCGTCTGTTTCAAAGAGCTCGATAAGCCGTCTCTCTTGGCAATTGCCTCGCTGTTCATTGAAGAGCTCGACAAAAATGTCTCTCGGATGGAACTCCACGTGAAGGCGGACGATCAGTCGCTGGAGTGGCTGGTTATCCGGGCGAGGACGCAGAAAGGCGGCGCAAGGCCGCTGAGGCGCCTCGTTCAGAAGCATGTTGAGGACCCGCTCGCGGATGAGTTCATTTCAGGTAAGATCAAGGCTGGTAGCCTTGTTAAGATAACAGTTGAAGATGACAAGATAGCGTTTGTCCGGGGCAAGAGCCGAGGCGTAGTTGAGACAAAAGTTGGTGTGGATAGCGGCAAATAACGGCCCGATCAGATGAGGGGCGCCACATTCTCCGCCGCTGCAATCGCTCTTCTCATAGGAGTCTTGCTGAGCCTGGGCTATGGCGCATCTGGCTCGGCGCCGATTGTCAAGAGCGTAGCGGTCGAGGGAGCCAATAGGGTCTCGCCCGAGACCGTTCTATTCTATATCAAAATAAAGCCCGGAGACACGTTCTCGCCGGCTGTCTTGAGTCAGCAGATACGCAACCTGTATGCGCTTGGCTTCTTTGATGACGTAAAGGCCTATATTGAACCGTTCGAGGGCGGGATAGCTCTGGTCTTCGCGGTCGTGGAGAGGCCCTTGGTGGATGCGATCAGGACCACGGGCAACGCAAAGGTCAAGGCTGACAAGATAAAGGAAAAGATCACAGTCGAGCTCAAGAAGCCCCTCAACAAGTCCAAACTGGCGGAGAGTGCAGCGGCGATCAGAGAGCTATACCGCGAGCGGGGATTTTCGTATGCCAAGGTGACGCCAGAGTTGGAGAAAGTGGCTCCCGGCTCGGTGGTAGTGAGCTTTGCGATTGACGAGCGAGCTAAGGTGAAGGTTTCGGACATCGTCTTCGGGGGGAACGTTGTGTTCTCGGATTTCAAGCTCAAGGGCCAGCTCTTGACGAGGGAGCGCTTTGGGAAGCATCCAGTGAGCGGTGTGCGGTTTTTCTTCAGCAAGCTTGGGAAGTTCGACCCCGACCAGTTGGAGGAAGATAGAAAGAGGGTTGAGCATTTCTACAAGAGCAACGGCTACATTGAGGTCAGTGTCAGCAAGCCCACAGTCGAATATAGCGAGAAGCAGAAGGGACTGGTTCTCAAGTTCATGGTCTCGGAGGGCAAGCACTATAAGATCGGCACGACAGCCATCAAAGGTAACACTATTTTCTCCACAGATACTTTGACGAAGGGGTTGCATCACGTCAT
>CAZKNE010000031.1:0-8302 GCA_964554005.1 uncultured bacterium
TCGTGATTCTCGACCTTGTCACGATGAACGTGGAGGTTATGGAGCTCTAGCGCCGGTCTGTCTCCCCGGATTTAGGACGCCCCCGACGGTGTAGGGCGGGCTTTCCAGTCTGCCAGAACATCCCTGTCCGCAGATTACGCAGATTCAAGGGCGGAGAAGGGCCCCCGCCCTATAAACCTATAAACCCTCTCTCTGTGTCTCGGTGTCTCTCTGGTGCATTCCTCCGATCAATCGGCGACGACGTCGAACTCGGCGGATGTGGTGAAGCCGAGGCCCAGCCAGGTGTCATTTCCGGCGCGGGTGAAGCCCGTCTTCCACTTGTAGTGGCCCGACGCAATGCCGTCGGGCATCATGATGTTATTGAGTTGGAGAATGAGAGCCAGGTCCGTAGGCACGAGCAATCCCTCGAACGCGGGCGTTTTCACCGGTGTGAATGTCGGCCAGTAAAACAGGTTGCCGTGCTCGTCCTCGACAGCCGCATACCAGTCTATCGGTATGCTGCCTGCGTGATTGGCAAAACAAACGTCCACACGCATGGCCTCACCGAACGAATACGCCTTCTTATCCAGCAGCATCTCCGTTCGAGGCGCAAGATTGATCCGGGTAGGGGTGCGAGAGGCAAGCGACCAATAGACGCCCAGGTCCGGCATAGACCGGTCAATCGTCTTGTGCATCACCGCCACGTTGCCCTCACCTCTGTGCGGCAGCAGCCGCGATTCCCGGGGGATGTCCTTGAAACTGTCATCTGATCTGTCGTAAATGATGATCCTCTCACGACCGTTGAGGTCACTGGTAACTATCCAGGCTCTACCCGCGAGGTCGAAGACTATGCAGTCCACATCCTCGGTCGGGTATCCAACATCCTCGAGCCAGAAGTTAGTTGCCTCGCCGTGGTCTATCAAACACAGATACGCGCCCCTATCGGGGTGCTTGCCACAGACGTAGAGCACATCATCGTCGGAAAGGCCTGATCCGTGAGGTTCGCCTGGAAGCAGATTGGAGGTGTCAATGCCGCTCCAGTTGCCTTCGGTGTCCCTGACGTCGAATCCGGCGAGGTAGCTGCAAAGATACAGCCGATTCTCGCTGTCGATGAACATTCCCACATAGCCCCCCAGTGACTCTCGCGGCGGAGTCTCTATCGTGGCCCAGGTTCCCTGCTCGTAGGTCCAAAGAGACCTCTGGGCAAGCAGAAGAGGTATGCCCTGCTTATCCTCCTGGACAACCATGATGTATCCATCCTCAAGCCAGTCCACGCAACCCCTCGTTGAGTTCTCCCATCCTGTCTCAGTCTGGCGATATACCTCGGTTAACCACGCCCACAGGCCATCCCTCCCCTGGGAGACGCCATATACCTGGGCCGGCAGATTCTCGTCAGCAAACACCACGGAGCCATCCTCTTCCAGCAGCTCGATCCCGTATATCGGCGTGCGATCCAGGGAACGACAGATAATTGCCCGGCCCTCGGGTAACCCGAGCGCAAACGTGTACCAGCCGTAATTGACCTCTGGCTCGTGATTGGAATAGTCCAGCCACAACCCGTCTTTAAGGACGTGAAGCCCCGACCCATACGTCCCGCAGTAGATTTCCCCGTCGAAGCCGACGGCAAACGAATCCACCATGAACGGGGCTGGAAACGACATAAAGCCCTGGCCATCGAACATCGAAAGACCTGTGGCCGCACCAAACCACACGTTGCCCACTGGGTCAGAGGTGATCTGGACAGCCAGCGTTGAAAGAAGGCCAGGGGTGCCGGACTTATACCAAGTCCTCTCCCCGCTGTTGAGATCATACCTGAGCAGCTTATAGCGAAAGTCCGACAGGAACAGAACGGACGCCCAGACGTTCTCACGAATGTCACAATGAACGCTCTGTACTACTATGGTGGAAGTGGTGGCCAGCTCCGGCACCGGGAACCAATCAAAGGAGGTGCCATTGAAGACGTGCAGCCCAACAGTGGAGATTACGCAAGGCTGCCCCTCTCCCGTGAGGCAAAGGTGTTGCACCATACCCGAGAAGAGCGACTCAGTGTTCTCCGAGTGGCCATCGGGCCAATACCGAGTCAATTGCGCCTGATCCTGCGCGAGACCGGTACCCGAATATCCGTGGCAAAGCCAGATCGTCCCCTCCACGTCGGTCACTGCTGAGCGCAGCCTATCTATGTAATCGGGCGTCCCGGGCTGGTCCAGCACGGTCTGCCAGCCATAAGGCTCCCTCATTGATAGACCTGCAGAGGACCCGCCAGTGATGAGATTGCCCTCGAAGCCTCTGAACAGCTTCGAATTGATGCTACGGGCCCCGTCTTCACTGCGAAAGGTCCTCCTGTCCGTTCCGTCACCCGGGATTAACTGAACTCCACTGGGAGTGCCTACCCAAACGTCGCCTCCGTCCAGCATCAGGTCATAAATGTAGTTCTCATTTAGCCAACTCTTGCGCTGGCAAGGGGCGATTGTGAACGGCTTGCTGCTGGCCAACGTAACCATTTGGTCAGAACCCGCCTCGCAAAGCCAGACCGACGCGAGGTATTGACCAGGCATGGCCAGCGGGAACGCTATGGAAGGCAGCGCATATCTATAAATCGGCGTCCAGTCCATGTCGAAGCCCTGCGGCAAAGTCAGATTCGCGAACCAGGGGTGCGCCATCTCGTCGAAGTCGGGCGCGTAAAGCTCCCTCCCATCCGGCGTTGCTATCGACAGATAGACATCGACCGCCCTCTCAAGTCCGGGATTTGCGCCTCGGACCCATATCTCGAACTGGTCCGGCGGATAGAAGATGTCCTTGTTCAGCCCAATGTCGGCGAACACGGCAACCTGACCAAACGCCGCGGTTGACATACAAAGAAGCAAAAGAGAAACAAACAGTGTCATACGGTTCATTGTTAACCTCCTGTTGTTAGAAAGTTGAAGAGAACTAGCTGGCCGTTTTCGTGGTAGGCACGGTATTTGTCGGCGTAGTATCTTCGGGGCTCGGAGGCGTCAATCTGCCCCCCCCCCTCACAATCACGAGCGTTATTCTCGTCCATTCATCTCTCCTCCGGGAATCAAGAGACCTATTAAACCAATTTAACAATAGAATCTCTGAATATGCTTGTCAAGCTCTTTTTTTGCGCAACTGTATTAGGAACATGATAAATGTGCGAAAGATGAGGCTGCGTGCTCGCCGCGGGGCGAGTCCCTTTTCGCCTTTTGACCTCTTGGCCCGTTCGCAGCGCGGCGAACTCATCATTGGTCACGCTTGACATGATTGCCTATTGGGGCACGATGTTTGAGTTGTTTTAGCAGTAGCAATGATCTGAGACGAAACGAGGGCTTAGGACTATGAGAAAACGAGTGCTTATCATGGGTGCTGCCGGGAGAGACTTCCATGATTTCAACGTTTATTTCAGGGATAACGATGAGTACGATGTGGTCTGTTTTACGGCCACGCAAATCCCCAACATCGAGGGCAGGAAATACCCGCCGGAGCTCGCCGGGAATCTATATCCGCAGGGCATTCCAATTTACGCCGAGGATGAGCTCGAGACGCTGATCAAAGAGAAGAAGATCGACGTGGTCTGCTTTTCGTACAGCGATGTAACGCACGAGTACGTGATGCACCGCGCCTCCCGTGCGATGGCGGCGGGTGCTGATTTCATGTTTCTGGGCGCAAGGAGCGCGATGCTGAAGATCGGGAAACCCGTGGTCTCGATCTGCGCCGTCCGCACGGGCGCTGGCAAGAGCCAAACCACACGACGCGTCAGCGAGATACTGCGGAAGCACGGCAAGAAGGTCGCTGTCATCAGGCATCCTATGCCTTATGGAGACCTCGCCAAGCAGGCGGTTCAGCGTTTTGGGAGCCTAGATGACTTGGTCAAACACAAGTGCACGATCGAGGAGCGCGAGGAATACGAGCCTCATATCAGACGCGGTAACGTGGTCTTCGCTGGCGTGGATTACGCCAGGATAGCTGAGGCGGCGGAGAAGGAGGCGGACATCATACTTTGGGATGGGGGTAATAACGACATCTCATTCCTCAGCCCAGACCTGCATATCGTCGTCCTTGACCCGCATCGGGCAGGCCACGAGCTAAAATACCATCCGGGCGAGACCAACCTCAGGATGGCGGACGTGCTCGTGATCAATAAGGTTGTTACAGCCGAGCCGGAGAAGATCGAGAGGGTTCTTGAGAGCGCCAGAACAATCAATCCGAAGGCCACGGTAGTTATGGCCGCCTCACCGCTTACGGTGGATGACCCAGAGGCCATCAGGGGCAAGCGAGTCCTCTGCATCGAGGACGGCCCCACGCTGACGCACGGGGGCATGAAGTACGGCGCCGCGGTCATTGCCGCTAGGCAATATGGGGCAAGCGAGATCATCGATCCGAGGCCTTATTGCGTTGATACAATCCGCGAGACGTTCGAGAAATATCCTGGGATCGGGACGCTGTTGCCGGCGATGGGCTACTCGGACAAGCAGATCAAGGACCTCGAGGACACTATCAACAAGACTCCGTGTGATGTGGTCCTGATCGGAACGCCGATCAATCTTGCAGGCCTTATCGAGATCGACAAGCCATCGATGCGCGTTGGCTATGAGCTACAGGAGATCGGCTCACCGACGCTGGATGATGTACTGAGCAAGTTTCTGGCCAAGCGCTGACGCGCCGCAGTCAGGTGAAGATTCGGGACTGAGGCGGCTTGAAGGAACCAGAATGCGAGAGATCAAGGCCAAGAAGGTAATCGACGCCGTTGCCGACCTCTGTCGGAGCGCCAGTTACGAGCTGCCTGACGATGTGGTAGCTGCGCTTGAGCAAGCTGTCGCGAACGAAAGCTCACCGCTGGGGAAGAGGCTTCTTCAGTCCATACTGCGCAACGCATCGATCGCCAGGAAGGGCAAGTTCCCGATATGTCAGGACTGCGGCCTCGCGGTGTTCTTCGTCGAGGTGGGCCGCGAGGTGCGAATAGAGGGGATGACGTTGGAGCAGGCCTTGACCGTGGGCACGCGGAAAGGATACAGCGAGCACTACCTGCGAAAGTCGGTCGTGCGAGACCCTTTTCGGCGGGAGAACACAGGCGATAACACACCGCCATATCTCCATATAAGGCAGGTTGAGGGCGATGAGTTGAGGCTCCGTTTCATGCCCAAGGGTAGTGGAAGCGAGAACATGAGCTCCTGTGTGATGCTCTCGCCGTCTGATGGCGCAGATGGCGTCAGAAGTGCAGTCGTTGAGTGCGTTGACGCTGCTGGGGCCAAGGCCTGCCCGCCCATCACGGTTGGCGTTGGTATCGGAGGCTCCTTCGAGGAATGTGCGAAGCTTGCCAAACTTGCGATCTTTAGAAGGATTGGGTCGCGACACAAGGATGCCTTCTATGATGGTCTCGAGCGCCAGATGCTCGATGACGTAAACGCGCTCGGTATCGGCCCACTCGGATTTGGGGGGACGACTACGGCGCTTGCGGTCCACATCGAGGCGGCGCCATGCCACATCGCCTCGCTTCCGGTTGCGGTCAACCTTCAGTGCCATGCGGCGAGGCGCGCGGAGGTGATTCTGTAGAATGCCGGGCGAGCCCAAGAGAATAGTAACTCCGCTGTCGCGGCAAATTGTCGCGGAGCTTCGGGCCGGCGACGAGTGCCTCGTCTCCGGAGAGATCATCGGCGCCAGAGACCAAGCTCACAAGCTCGTTTACGAGATGATTCAGCGCGGCGAGGAGCTGCCGTTTCAGGTATCGGGTGCAGTGATCTACTACGTTGGGCCGACTCCGGCGCGGCCTGATGCGGTTATCGGTTCGGCTGGGCCTACGACGAGCGCAAGGATGGACATATTCACGCCGGCTCTGTTAGAAAAGGGTTTGGCTGCTACCATTGGGAAGGGCCAGCGGTCGGAAGAAGTCTGCCGAGCGATGATGAGGTATGGTGCGGTTTACTTTGCGGCTCCGGGCGGCTTGGGAGCCTATCTTGCGAGCTGTATTGTGTCCGCCACCGTGATCTTTGGAGCGGAGCTTGGCCCCGAGGCGGTGCGAAAGCTGGTGGTCGAGGAGATGCCCGTCATCGTGGCCAACGATGTCTATGGCGGCGACGTGTACTCAATCGGCAGAGAGAGGTACCGCACCCCGCACTGAGCGGCATTGCTGTTCGCATCGTAGCTTCAATTGTGAACTTATAGGGCTCGGTTATGTCGGCAAGGAAGAGACGCTTCCATCGTAAATAGGACACACCCATATCCTGGTCCAGCTCGCGATCACGTTGAGGTTGAACATCTTCGGCGGGCGTACTACAATCCCGTTCCGGAATGATTGAGCTCGACCGTGCCAAGAAACTACTTGCTGAACGCTTTGGCTATACTGCTTTTCTTCCGGGCCAGGAGGAGTCCATCAGGTCCATTCTGTCTGGGGGGAACCTGTTGGTGGTGATGCCGACTGGCAGCGGCAAGTCGCTGTTGTATCAGCTGCCAGCACTGATGCAGAGCGGATTGACGATCGTTGTTTCGCCCCTGATCTCGCTCATGAAGGATCAGGTCGATGATCTTGCGCGGAGGGGGATACCCGCCACGTTCGTCAACTCGAGCCTCGGCCGCGAGGAACAACAGGCGAGGCTTGCGCAATGCGCTTGCGGCAGAATTAAACTCCTATACGTTGCTCCGGAGCGATTCCGGAACACACATTTCCTCCACACGCTGCGCAATGCAAGCATCTGCCGAATGGCTATCGACGAGGCCCATTGCATCTCGGAGTGGGGTCACGACTTTCGGCCGGACTACTTGCGCCTCAAGCAGTTCAGGAAAGAAATGGGATGGCCGCATGTCACAGCGCTTACGGCAACCGCAACACCGAGTGTGCAACGCGACATCATTCAGTCGCTTGGGTTTGAGCCCGATGAAGTTGACGTGCATGTTCGCGGGTTCGACCGACCGAACCTTGTCCTGAGCGTTCGCGAGTTCGCTAGGGCGGGGAAGAAAGATGAATTCGTGCTCGATTTCGTTCGTGAACACAAAGGGTCAACGATAGTCTATACCTCCACGCGTGGCAGCGCAGAGAAACTCGGCGAGCTTTTGAGAGCCGTGGAGCCGCGCACAGCCGTGTATCACGCCGGCCTCGAGACCGAGAGGCGGGCCGAGGTTCAGGACAGGTTCATGACTGGCCAGGATCGAGTCGTTGTGGCGACGTGCGCCTTCGGGATGGGTATTGATAAGGCGGACATCCGTTCTGTGGTGCATTATAGCTACCCGGGCTCCGTTGAACAGTATTATCAGGAGATTGGTCGAGCAGGCCGGGACGGGGAGACCTCGGAGTGTGTTTTACTGTATTCTGCAAGGGACCGGCGCATCCAAGAGTTTTTCATTGATTTAGATTATCCAGGTCCGGACATCGTGAAAAAGGTTTATGAAGAGCTTTTCAAGATTAAAGACAATCCGGTCATGCTGACGTATAAGGATATTGCGAGTCGTTGTGAGGGCAAGATAAAGGATGGGCACGTTGGCGCGGCTGTCAGGCTGTTTGACGCTGCCGGCATAACCAGAGCTCATTCGGGGGAGCCTAGGATTGCCGTGACTGTGCACGAGCGGGGCTCGAAGGTCATGTCAAAGCTGCGTGGGCCCGTGCAGATTCAGGTTCTGGAAGGGCTTTCCGCCGCGGAGGACATTGAGGTCCCCGGACGCCACGAGGTGGACCTCAGGGAACTGTGTCGAGCCTCCGGGCTCTCGCAGGACCAAGTCCGGCGAGCGCTGAGCACCATGCACAGCGATGGGATCATCGATTATGAGCCTCCATTCCGGGGCAGAGGTATCGAGAAACTGCTCAGACCGCCGCTTCTCTTCCGAGAGCTCCCAATCGATTGGGAACACCAATCATTATTGCGAGGTGCAGTAGTCCAAAAGCTAGAAGCGATGGAGGAATACATCAGGTATGATCGCTGTCGGCGTGAATTCATCCTGCGTTATTTCGGCGAAAAGGACAGCTTCCGCTGTGGGACGTGTGATCGCTGTAATCCGAGAAGAGGCGGTGATGCTGTGGGCGGGACTGTCTTGTCAGAGCATCCGGAGATTGCACAGGCTATTCTCGTGTGCATTCGTCATCTCGAGTTCCCGCTCGGCAGAACTAAGGTCGCTGAGATACTGACCGGCGCCCGTAATAAGAACATCATCAAGTGGGGGCTGCAACGTAATCCAGTTTATGGGCTGTTGCGGGTCAGCATGGATTTGGTCAAAAATGTCATAGATGACCTGGTTACAGAGGGCTATCTCAGTGTAACTGGGGAGTCAGGCCGGCCAGTCCTTATCCTGACCAAGTTGGGCCGAGAGACGGCATCAGCGATTAGCATCGATGACCTTG
>CAZKNE010000031.1:8312-11551 GCA_964554005.1 uncultured bacterium
TTGCGGCCACGAAGCCTTCGCTGACTGACCCCTCCGTTGTGAAGCCCGGGTCCAACGACGAGGCCATTCGCGCCGCGGTGCTCAGGTGCGTGGCAGCCTTTGACAGACCACGAGGCATAACGAGTGTTACAGAGGTTCTTACTGGCTCAAAGGCCAAATGGATAGAACGCGCCGCGGCCGACCAGATGGAGGTTTACAACTGCCTGAGTGTTTCACGAGAACGCATCCGCCTCGTTATCGGCTCAATGCTCGAGGAGGGATTGCTGCGGAAGGCAGGGGGCGACTACTACCCGGTGCTTAGATTGACAGACGAGGGCCGCGAGCTCCTTGAACAGCTGCGCGATGAGGCAAAGCTGACGATCAGCAGTGATAGTGACACTCAGAAACACCAGGACGTTCAGCAGGAGAGAGCTCCGTTGGGCGCCGGGCGAACCGACGATGCCAGCGAGCTGCTTGACCGGGCATTAGGGGTGGTGCTGTATGCTCTTCCCGAGCAGGCAAAGGAGATGCTTCCGAAACTCCGTCTGTTTCACCCGAAAGAGATAGCGACGCGTTTACGGGAGAGGTTCTATGCTTCCAACGACAGCCGTGTTGACGCACGCATAGTGTGGATAATGGGTGAGCTGTGCGGCCAATACGCACTTAGTTTCTTGGTGGGCTGTGCCTCGTCTGAAGTAACAAACATCCGTCGTCTGGCTGCGTCGGCCATAGGAAAGGTCGCCGGACGTGTCAGCTCTGATGCGAGAGCCTCTGCAACGGACATGCAGCGGGCAAAGCAGGCGCTCTTGAAGTTGACGGACGATGACGGCGTTCAGGTGCGCCAATACGCGAAGGAGTCCCTCAGGGAGTTCTCCGGGAAAGATGCAGAGCGCGGTCTGGAGTAACGCCCTTTCGATGCGCTCCTTGACAATGTCCGGTTTCAGCCGAGGAGATGCCTCAGTCAAAACCGCTGTCTATTGGTTCCGTTTGCCGCCGGCGAGGACAGCGGGGATGGTCTTCAGGAGGATGGACAGGTCGAGCAAGAGGGAGCGGTTTCTGACGTAGTAGAAGTCGTATTCCATGTTCTTGTGCAGCGGAAGTATCTCGGAGCCGACCAGCTGCCAAAGCCCGGTGAGGCCGGGCTTGACGTCGAACCTGCGCCTCTGCCAGGGGCTGTATTTTTTCGCAATGAGCGGTATCTCTGGGCGCGGGCCGACGAGGCTCATTTCGCCCTTCATGACGTTGATAAGCTGGGGCAGTTCGTCGAGGTGGAATCGCTCTAGGAACCTACCGACCTTGGTGTATTGAACGGAGAGCGAGATGAGCTTGCCATCGAGTTCCGTGGGTTCTGGGAGGTGGAATGTGCGGAACTTATATACGAGGAAGGGTCGTTCGCGGAGCCCAAGCCGCTCGAATCTGAGCATGACAGGACCTTTGGTCTCGACCCTTATCGCGATGGATACAAGCAGCGTGAGGGGAAGCGTGAGAATGAAGAGGGTGAGGCTGATAGCTCTGTCCGCCACGGCCTTAACAGTGAGGTAGAAGGCGGAGGTCTCCGAGGGCCCGAAATCGACTAGCGGCAGGTCGCCCACGCTCTCCATATCGACCTTGCCCGTCATGATGGAGAACGCGTCCGATACGATGTGGAAGCCGACGTTTGCGCTCTCGCACTGTGCGACTAGGTTTAGGACGTCGGTGTGGGGCAGATTCGGCTTTGAGATGTATATCTCGTCGATTCTGTGTTCTTGGACGATAGAATCGAGCTCTGATGTAGGCCCAAGAATAGGGATCGAGACCACCCCCCCGCGCGGGGAGCTCCACTCGAGCGACGTCAGGTCGGTGTCGTCCACAAATCCCACAACCTCATAGCCGAGTTTTGGGAATGAGTGCAGCTTGTGGCCGACCAGTCGGGCCGATTCGCCCGTTCCGACGACCACGGCGCGAAGCTTGTCGTAGCCCTTGCCGAGAAGGAGCGCCTGCACGAAGTAGATAAGGGCTCTTTCGAGGGTTGTCAGCACGAGGCTTATTGCCCAGAAGAGCAGGACCATCGAGCGCGAGTACTCGACCCTAAACAGATACAAGATAGCCATCAAGATGATAGCAAGCTGCGATACCGCAAACAAGTCCCGAGCGAGCTGTGACGGCCTGAATGTGCTCTGCGCCGGGCGATACAGGCCGAATGCGCCGAACACAATGAGCCAGAGCAGAGTTATGCCCGGAAGCATCATGAAGTAGATAGACGGCGGGAGTATCCCCGGCTTGAAATACTGGCCATATTGACTCAACCCAAGAAAGCCCAGCACGAGGTTTATGTGACTTCTGAGCCAATAAAGCAGAACGAGCGAGATGTTGCAGACAACTATGTCGCTCGCGATTAGGATTGTCGGGAACAGGAGCTTCCTTCTCTTCTGCGATGCTACGCCTGCCAGCAACCCGAACCCGAAGGCCAGCGAGCGCACGAAGAGAAAGAACGGCGCAAGTAGAGCCAGCTTCTTATCCTTGCTGGCCGCAGAGAGCGCGAACGGCAGACAGCACAACAAGAATGCGATGATGGACGAGGCGATAAGCCATCCCACGAGCTCCTGAAACAGCAGCGACCCCACTATTGCACCCAGGAGGTAGAACGCGAGCAATATCTGGAGTTTGAGCGTCTGGGGCGTGTAAGAATCCTTAAAGACCTTGCGGGGGAACTTGTCGTAAACAAACGTTCGCCAATAGGCCCGTGAGAACTTGAGCTTTGCGTACTTGTAGATGGTGTCGGGATGAGTGTGATAAACGATGGCATCTGGGCTGAACACCATCTTGTGGTGCTTCTGTGCGACCCTGAACGACAGCTCTACGTCCTCGTTGTTGGCTTTGGGATAGTGCGGGTTGAACCCCCCGAGCTCGTTGAAAACCTTCTTCTTGAAGCCAGCCGAATAGCTATCCACGAAGTCTATCGTCCGATGTTTTCTGAGCAGCTTGAACCGCTCCTCGAACTCTGCCTGCGCAAATCTCGCCACTAGCCGCTTCTGCCTCGTGCGGTAGGCGCCCTTCACGCCCACCACATCCGATTCGCTCACCAGCGGAATCACCATCTCCCTCAGCCAGTTGGGCTCCGGCACGCAGTCAGCGTCTGTGAAGACGATTATGCTACCCTGAGCGTGCTTGACGCCTGCGTTCCTTGCAGTCGCCGGGCCCCTGTTCTCCTGATAGATGTATCTGACGTCAAACTGCTTCACAACCTGCGCCGTGCTGTCCGTTGAGCCGTCATCGATCAC
>CAZKNE010000032.1:0-11521 GCA_964554005.1 uncultured bacterium
GCCCATGTCAGGCGGGGGCTGCCACTCACCAGTCAATTACGCGCCGGTTGAGATTACATATTCCGCAACTGACTGGTCCCCGTTCGCTAGTGGGCTGGCAAGGGTCTGTTTGTGGCACCGGTATTCTGCCGATGGCGGGATGACCTGGACACTCGATTGGACGTTCACCGGGATGTGTAATACGCATGACATAGACCTCACCGGCACCTTTTATTACGATCCCACTCTCGGTGATGGTTGGTATGAGTTCTACCTGCTTGCCCAGGACCATGCCGGTCTCTGGGAGAGCAAGACCATCCGGGATACATACTGCGCTTACACTGGCACGACGCCGACCTCGAAGGCCGACGCGCCAGCCTATGCGAGCGATGGGACGATCGGCTTCAGCCCGATGATTGTTGGTGTTCCGGGCATCGAGGTCGAGTATTCAGCCTACACGCCAGGCGCGGAGGTCTCCGACGTTACGCTGTGGTATCGCTATGAGAGCGGCGCGTGGAACGAGTATGACGGCGACTACGGCTACACAGCACCGACTGGCTCTGTCCTCTTCCCGTGGGCCGCGCCGCACAGCGAGGAGGGCCTCTACGAGTTCTTCACGATTCTCGAGGATACGGACGGAAACGTGGAGCAGGCGCCTCCGGTTCCTGATACTTGGTGCATCCACGATGTTACGCCGCCCTGGTCATCTGTCGAGTCAATAGATGAGGTCAGCGCCTCAACCATCTACCTCGACTATCTGGCGGAGGATCCTCACGAGGATGGCGTAACGCCAAGCGGGCTCTATTCGGTTACGCTGTGGTATTCCTACGAGGGCGGCTATTGGACGCTTTACGAAACAGTTGAGAACGCCGCGACAGAAGGCACGATCATCTTCGAGCACCCAGCGGCCAGCGACGGGACGCTCGAGTTCTACACGATTGCGATGGACAATGCTGGTAATCAAGAGGGGATTCCGGCCGGGCCGGATGATACTACTGTCTATGACGGGACGGCGCCGCTCTCAACTGCCGGCACGATCTCGCCCTACTACGTTTCCAGCCCGAACATCACGATCGGCTTCACAGCGACGGATAACTACAGCGGCGTCGCCTACGTTGACCTGTGGTATCGATATGCTGAGGCCAATTCCCCGTGGGGTTATTCCGGCTCGAGGTGTCTCAATCCAGCAATGGGCGCAGGCTCGTTCGATTTCGTCGCGACAGAGGGCACAGTTGAGTTCTACACGATTGCGACGGACGACTTCGGGAACGTCGAGGCGCCGCCTGCGGCTGCTGACACTTCCGTTTGCTACGATGTAACCCCGCCTGTTTCGGAGGTCCTTTCTACCGGAGGAACTGTCTCCTACAATTACCAGCCAATCCCGATCTATTACACCGCGTCGGATGCGGTGTCGGGAATCAATTTCGTTTATCTGTATTACCGCGTCAACGGCGGTTCCTGGACGCCTTCAGGGCTCGTGGAAACAGCTACAGACGGGGAGTTCCTCTTCGTGACTTTCGCCGGTGCTGGCACTTATGAGTTCTACACGATTGCTCTGGACAACGCTGGTAACATTGAATCGCCGCCAACGGGCGATTTTCACACAGTTCTTTATGACCTTCAGGCGCCGACTTCATCGGCGACGGGGCCGCTTTACACCGCCGTGCCCGACATCAACGTTGCATACACAGCGTCGGATGACCTTTCGGGCGTAGCGCTAGTCGGTTTGCTCTATCGCTTCGGGGATGGCGGCTGGGCGCCTTGGCTGGATGATTATGGCGACTCGACCATCGGCACAATTGCGCTGACGCTGCCTTATGGCGAGGGGAACTACTACATCTTCAGCCAGTCTGTGGACAACGCCGGCAACGTGGAAGATTGGAAGTCAACCCATGACATCGTTACGATATACGACTTTAAGGAGCCAGATTCGTATTGCTTCTGCGCTGAATACAGCACCAGCTCACCGATACCTGTTCGCTTCGCAGCTGTTGACCCGGACTCGAGCGGCATAGCCGAGATCTGCCTACAGTACAACTGGGAGGGCACAGGCTGGCAGGATTCGGGTTTGTGCGATACGAACACGTCCGGGACGTTTGACTTCGTTCCCTTGTATGGTCCTGGCGCGTATCAGTTCAGAACGCTCGCGACAGATAACAGCGGAAACCAGGAGACACCTAGTGTCGCGGACTGCGAGACAGTTTATGACGACGTGTTTCCAGTCTCGGAATGCACGTGCGCGACCGTAACAACCTCAGCGCCGATTGACATTGATTTCGAGGCGCATGACGCCACGGGCACGTTTGACAGCGTAGCGCTCTGGCTGCGGTTCTCTCCCGACCTGGGGACGACCTGGACTATCGGTTGGCAGGACAGCGGAATGTTCTCGGAGGCAACAGCCGGGACGTTCAAGTTCGATCCCACCTTCGGCGACGGCCTATACGAGTTCTACACGATTGCGGGTGATATGGCCGGCAACATCGAGGCTGCGCCTTCAGCCCGCGACTGCTTCACCACATACACGTCGTCTCAGCCGACATCGTTCGGGACGGCACCCGCAATCTGGAATGGGTCGAATATCCCCGTGTCCTACACGGCGACCATTCCTTCCGGGGCAACGCTGGACACGGTGAGGCTGTGGTGGCGTCGCTACGTCGGGCCGGACTACACGAGCTGGCACCAGTTCACGGATGAGTACGGCACTGAGACCGTGGGGACGATCTACTTCGGCTATCCTGTTTCGGACGCGCTCTACGAGTTCTACACCATAGTCCGGCTGGAGGGCGGAACCTATGAGTCCGTTCCCACCACGCCCGACTGTGCGTGCCAACTCGACACTGACGACCCAACATCGAGCTGCACCTCCGATGCTTTTGTGGAAGACGTTCCGATAATGGTCAACTTCACGGCGTCAGACGGCGTAACGAATGTCGTCGATGTGGTGCTGTGGTTCAATTTTGGCGGCGGCTCGTTCTCCGACTATGCGGAGCATCAGGCCGGCACATCTGGCTACTTCGTGTTCGACCCGCCATTCGGCCAGGGAACCTATTGCTTCTACACGATCGCGACCGACGAGGCCGGCAACGTCGAGGCGGCGCCTATGACGCCTCCTGACACAGAGACGACTTGGGACATCTCTAAACCCTCGTCGGACTGCATTGGCGGGGCACCTGACCTGGTAGCTAGCGCCACTATGGCGGTTGCCTTTACGTCATCAGACCCGGTCGGCAACGGCGTAACACTGGTCGGTCTGTGGTATAATGTTGATGGCGGAGCCTGGAAGCACTCAGGGCTTGAGGTGCTTGGCACCAACATCCTTTCCGGCACCTTCGACTTCACAGCGCTGGAAGGAGACGGCCTGTATGGGTTCTTCACCATAGCTGAGGACAACTGGGGCAACGTTGAGGACCCAGCAGCGACGCCTGACGACACAACGCTCGTCGATACCACGGCGCCTCAGTCAAGCTGCTCGGTTCCCCTGTATTACGTCAACACTACCCCTGTCACTGTTAACTTCACCGCCACGGATGGCACGGGCAACGTCTCTGGGATGTACTACACCGCTTTCTGGTATCGCTTCAACGGTGGGACTTGGACCTGGACAGGCCAGAGCCTCGGCGGCGAGTTCGGCTCCATTGATTTCATGCCGACGGATGGCGACGGGACGTATGAGTTCTATACACTCAGCACCGACGTGGCCGGCAACAGCGAGGCTGCTCCGGGCTCGGCCGACTGCTCATTCGTCTTCGACACACAGGCGCCAGAAGCATCAGCCATGTCGCCATACTGCGTGACCACGCCTAGCATCAATGTTGACTTCACTTCTACCGACGCAGGGCCGGCGGGTGTGTCTAGAGTTTACCTCTATTATAGATACAACGGTGGTAGCTGGATCTATTGGGATTACATTGTTGCGGCGTCTGGCACGTTTGTGTTTGTGCCATCGCAGGAGGGGACCTACGAGTTCGCTGCCCGCGCGAGGGACAGAGCTGTCAACTACGAGGATTTCCCTGGCGCCATTTCAGAGAGCACAACAATATATGACGGGACGCCGCCCTGGTCAAGCTGCGAGTCGCCAGAATGTGCCGTGGACTTCGAGCAGATCACCGTTGCATTCACGGCCGGTGATGCGCCTTCGGGCGTGGCGAGCACAGAGCTCTGGGTCAAGCTTGACGATGGCGCGTGGACGGCGACTGGCCTCATCGAGACTGGGACGTCAGGCGAGTTCGTCTGGCCGATCGCTCCTTCTGACTTTGAGGGCGTGGCGGAGTTCTACACGATAGCAGCTGATAATTGCGGCAACGTTGAGAGTCCACCCCTCGATGCTTGGGGAGACGTTACCCTCGACACTCAAACCATCGTTGACTGGACCGCGCCAGAATCGTTCTGCACGGCGCCGTCCGTGAGCACCGACCAACACGTTGAGATCACCTGGGTTGCCACTGATGCGACGGCTGGTGTTGCCTACACTGAGCTGTGGTTCAGCGACAACAGCGAGCGATACGAGAAGTTCGGCGAGTATGTGGGCACGTCGGGCACGATCGATTTCGTGATGAGCAGCGAGGGTATATACCATTTCTACACGGTATCAATGGATTGGTGCGGCAATCTTGAGGCCAGACCGGCGGACGCTGATGCAATTACGACGTTCGACACATTGGGCCCCACTTCCGAGGTGGCGGCTCCCGAGTATGCCAACTCGCTGCCGATCGTTGTGAACTTCACGGCCTCAGACGCCGTTTCGGGTATTGCGAGCACTTCGCTCTTCTACTGTTTCGACGGCTTGTGTGCCCCGTATGGAGAGCCAATCGAGGGTGAATCTGGAGAGTTCCTCTTCACGCCAGCAGACCTGGAAGGTACGTATGAGTTCTACACGCTCTCGACCGACAATATGGGCAACGTCGAGGCAATACCGCTTTCGCCTGAGGTTGCTACTGTCTATGATAGGACAGCGCCTTCGTCCTCGTGTAATTCGCCCGGGATAGTGACGAGCGCCCCATTTGATGTGCCCTACATCGCACTCGACAATGGGCCAGCGGGCCTAGACAAGATCGCACTATGGTTCAAGCTCGCTTCGGGCACATGGCAGGAATACACGGGCGATTATGGCACTTCGCCTTTGGGCGCCATATCCTTCGACCCGCCTGGCGGGCTCGAGGGCAGCTACAGCCTCTACACGATCGCGACAGATAAGGCCGACAATGTTGAGGCCAGCCCTGGTGAGATAGACGCCACGGCGGTCTATGATCTGACGCCTCCTGAATCCTCGGCGTCGGTCGCAGAGTACTCGAAGTCTGTGCCGATCTCGGTCTCCTTCACGACGCTCGAGACGGCGTCAGGGATCGCTAGCGTCTCGCTTATGGCCAAGTTTGGAGAGGCCGGCGTGTGGGAGGACACGGGTCTTTCCTCGCTCAACGCCTCGGGAACGTTTAACTACTCGCCGTTGGCTGGCGAGGGCCGATACTTCTTCTACACGATCGCGACCGACAAGGCTGGATTCGTCGAGGCAGACCCTCCGGACGCAGACGCCTCGACCCTGTTCGACAGCACAGCGCCGGTGACGCAGCTTGATGCGCTGGCGGGAGTGAGCACGCTGCCGATCTCTCTTACGTTCACGTGCATAGAGCCAGTTCAGGTCTCGGGCGCCCCGATCGACACAGTTGTTCTGTTCTACAGGTTCAATTTGGGTTCATGGCTGAGCACGGGGCTTTCGGCGAACACGGAGACCGGGACGTTCAACTTCACGCCAACAGAGGGACCGGGGACTTACGACTTCTACTCGATAGGCATCGACAGGGCCGGCAACCGGGAGGATGCAACAGGCAAGCAGCCGAGGACTGTGGCCTACGACATTACTTCACCTACGTCGGACTGCTCATGCAAGAACACATACCGCCAGCTGCCGTTGACGATCAGCTACACGGCAGACGGCACCGGCTCTGGCGTGGCTCTAGTCGAGCTGTTCTACAATTACGAGGGCATGGGCTGGCTATCGACAGGGCTTTCGCTACCGAGCGAGAGAGCCATGTTCCTGTTCATGCCGGCGGAGGGTGACGGAAGATATGAGTTCTACACCCTCGCAACTGATGCAGCGGGCAACACCGAGGAGTGGGATGGACATGCGGACTGCACCTGCTTCTTCGACACTGTCGCGCCGCAAACCGCGGCTAGTGCGCCGGAATGGACGACCACTTCACCGATAATTGTGCACTTTGAGGCATCTGACCAGGGCATCGGCGTGGCCGTGGTGGAGCTTTGGGCGCAGTATGAGTCATATCAATGGCAGAAGGTTGACGAGAAGGCGGCCGCTACGTCTGGCGATTTCATCTATGAGCCTGACATAGAAGGTGGCCTCTATAGCTTCTACACGATCGGCCGCGACGTTGCGGGCAACGTGGAGGGCTCACCTGCCACCCCGGATGCCTCGACCGCTTTCGATAGGTCAGCGCCGATGTCGCGAGCCCAGGTTCCCCAGTATGCGACGAGCGCGGTGATAGACGTTGGGTATGCGGCCATTGAGGCCTATTCTGGAATCGACTCACTAACCCTGTGGTGCCGCTATAATCGTGGAGCCTGGGTCGATACCGGGTACGTCCTAACGGGAACAAGCGGCACGGTCGCGGTTACGTTGACGCACGGGCACGGCAAATATGACTTCTATACAATAGGCGTTGACAAGGCTGGCAATGTGGAGTCTGCACCGGCCGTTCCTGACGGCAGCTGCTTCTACGATTCCACCAGGCCAACGTCCAGCTGCTCCTGCGCACAATACACGACCGATCTGCCGTTGAATGTTAGGTTCACGGCCGAGGATGTCGATACTCAGATCGCGTCCGTCGCGTTACTTTATAGGTTCAATGGAGGCGATTGGACGAATGGTGGAGTGATGTTGTCTAGGTCCTGGGGAGTGTTTGAGTTCGGTGCGCCCGAGGGCGAGGGCTATTACGAGTTCTACGTGATCGCGACTAACAATGCGGGCTGGCAGGAACTTCCACCTTCAACGCCAGACACCTCCAGCTACTACGACATCACGCTGCCGAGCTCGAGCGTCTCCTCTCCGGACAAAATGACCGGCAACACGATACCGGTCTCGTTTGTGGCCTGGGACTCGCTGAGCGGCGTCAAGCATGTTGACCTTTGGTATCGTTACGGGGACCGTCTCTGGGCCAAGTCGGGATACCGAATGGAGGCCACGTCCGGCACAGTTGACTTCATCCCGCCGGATGACGTGGGCACCTACTCGTTCTGGACCATGGCCAGCGATCACTGTGGTAACACGGAGCCTGCACCGACGACCGGCGCGACCGTTACTGCTATTACGGTGTTCGATAACGTGCCACCGCAATCGAGCGTCTCGGTTGACGAGCAATGGACGAATGAATCGCCAGTGCCCGTGACGTTCACCGCAGCGGATAAGGGCGTGGGCGTCGCGTCTGTGCGGCTGTGGTATAGCGTGGGCGGCAGCGCCTACAAAGATACAGGCCTTGAGGTTACGGGAGCGACGATAGGGGTCTTCGACTTCGTGCCGGTCGAGGGCGATGGAGCCTACGACTTCTATTCAATTGCGAAGGATAACTTCGGCAACCGAGAGGCGCCTCCTTCCGAGGCCGATGCGGCGGTGGTGTTTGACACAACTTCGCCATTCTCCATGGCGAGCTCACCTGAAGAGGTCCATGCAACGCAGGTAACGGTCGGCTTCAGCGCTACGGACGTCCTGAGCCCGCTCGAGTCCGTTAAACTCTGGTATCGATACGCGGCCTCGCTGAGCGGTAGCTGGAGTGATTGGGCCGATTCGGGGCTGATCGTCCAGGGTCAGGCAGGCTTGTTCCCGTTTGAGGCGACGCAGGGCGAGGGCTTCTACGAGTTCTACACCATAGCCACTGATGCGGCCGGGAATATTGAGGAACCGCCTGCCTCAGCGGACTCAAGGACGCAATACAGGCTGCAATTTCCGGAGATTTCGCTATCACATTCTTCGCACGACTTCGGCAATGTAAAGATTGGGATGAGCTCGTTCTGGCCAGAGCTTTATGTGTTAAATACGGGCGAGGCTCCGCTGACAATCGAGAACATTTTGCTCAACAATTTTGCGTTCGGTTGCAGTATTTTGACACCAATTACCATCGAACCTTCGATGGGCGTGTTCCTGCCGATATTCTTCACACCCTCCTATATCGGGCTGGCTGAGGGGACGTTGACGATCGTCTCGAACGATCCCGTGAACCCGGAGCTTGAGGTGGCGCTTTCGGGAACTGGCACTGGGGCAACACCCACGATGTCGCTCGAACTTGGCAGCAACGGCGGCACGTTCTATCCGGGCGACACGCTGAGCATCTCGCTATCTTGCTATAATGGCGAGGTTGCGCTGTTCGGCGTTGACCTTTACGTGAGCCTGATTCTGCCCAACGGCGTTGTCGTGTATCTGCCCAACTTCAGCACGGAGCCTGAACCTTACGTCTCTGACTTCGATGTAATCAGCGGGTTCCAACTTCGCGGCTTCGAGCTTCTAAGCGCAGTTGTGCCCGAAGGCTTCCCGCCAGGCAAATACGTGTGGCGTGCTTACATAGCGTTGCATGAACAGGACAATGAAATCCTTGCCTCGGCGCCGATGGTTACAGCGATTGACCTGAGGCCCGAGGTGGGCCTCTTGCTGGATGGAGCAAGCCGCACATACGGTCCTGACCAGAAGCACGTCCTGAACGCCAGGCTCAGAAACGACGGCCTGCCGAAGACAGTGGACCTTTATGTGGCTCTTCAGATGCCGGACGGCTCGCTATTATTCGCGCCGGGCCTCTCGCCGGTTTTCGCGCCCTGTTTGGACAATTACGAGCTTCCCATGCACGCAGACGTGTGGCCTGTCAGGCTCTTCAGCAGCAGGCTGAGCTCCTTCCCCGCGGGCAGATACACGTGGTTTGCCGTCTTCTCAGACGCCAACTCGTTCAGCCCAGTCAGCCAGATATCACACATCGAGTGGGAGCTTGAATAGGAAACATCTAAAAATCTCTGATGGAAAGGCGGGCAGAAATCTCCCCGCCTTTTCTTTTGGCCTTATGCGATGCTGCCTAGCCGTGCTCTGCATCCTTTGGGGTGCGAACCTGACGGCGGACGCAAAATCAGAGAGAGAGACGGACATAGGGCTGATTCATCCCGCCCAATCCCCAGGCGAGGCGCTCCACCTCTCGTTGCAGGACTGCTTGGACATTGCCCTCCGAGAGAATCTGGGGATGATGAATCAGAAAGACTCGGTCCTGACCGTGAAATCACAGCTTGCTATCGAGAAGAACAGATTCCAGCCAAATCTAGATACGACCTATATTAGCTCAATCTATAACTCTCATCTCGTGCAGGATTACGAGAACTTCGCTAGCCTATCGCTTGCACAAAGACACAAATACGGCGGCAGCTTCTCACTGACAAGCAGCCTCGACTGGACTGCGCATACATCCGACTACTACACAGAATCGACGAGCATACTCGATCCGGAAGCCCCCAGCTCCAAGTCTCAATTCAAAAGCTCGCTTGCGCTCTCGGTCTCCCAACAGCTCTTGAAGGGCGCATTCTGGCACGCGGCAACTGCACCATTGAGACAGGCGAAGTTTGACGTTGCGATCGCTAAGATGGACCTCCAAGACCAGATACTTGACCTCTCACTCTCGGTCAAACAGGCCTTCTACACTGTCCTGAAATCTCAAAAATACGTCGCAGAAATGGTCTCTGCGCTCGCAGCATCCGAGGAAGACCTGAAGATAGCCCAGCTCAGGCTTACAGAGGGGTTGTCGTCGCGCCTCGACTACTCCAGGGCGGAGCTTGCGCACGTGAACCGCCAGCGGGACCTTGCGACCGCCAGGAAAGGGTTTCAGAGTGCCACAGACGGCCTCGTTGAAATCATGGGCCTAAAGATCGGCACAGAGGTCCAGCCTGTCTCAAACATTAGCGCGGAACCAGCGCCCATTCTGATAGAGCAATGGGTTGAGACCGCACTGCGTAAAAGGCCGGACGTGAAAGCGATTCGGGTGCAGCTTGATAAGTACAAGGTCGCCGAGGAGAGCGCCAAAAACAGAACGCTGCCGACGCTCGAGGCCGAGGGCAGCTTCACCATGTCGGAGGCCGACGACAGGCTTCGTCAGACGCTCGACGTTACGGACCGCGTCTGGCAATTCAGCCTGAGGTTCGAGCACGGGTTCTTCGACGTGTCTGACAGCGAGCGCTGGGTCCAGTCGAAGATCGCGTCGCGCCAGATAACGAGAACGCTCGAGGAGACCAAGCGCCAGATAACGGTTTCAATACGCGAGCTGGGCAGACAGCTCAAGAGGCTCTCGGACGACATCGATTATCTCGAACTTGCCGAGAAGATCGCCTCCGAACAACTTGAATTGTCTCGCCTAAGCTACAAGGAAGGTCTGATCAACAACAGAGACCTTATTATCGCAGAGAACGACTACACGGCCGCGAGAATCGACCACATCCGTGCAACCTATGATTACCTCAGCACAGTCGCGAAGCTTGACCGCGCACTCGGAAAATGACCTCACCACAGAGACACAGAGACACAGAGACACAGAGAAGTACCCTTGTCATTTCTCTGATACCCTTTCTTTCCGTTTCTCTGTGTCTCTGTGTCTCTGTGGTGAGCACTAATCTCTCGGGGGGCACCTATGCGTCCAGGCAATAACCTCGTGAGCAATCTGGCAAAGGCCGTCAACTTCCAGCTCGCCAGGCGAGGCGTCGCGAGGCCCGGACTGCCGATAACTCTCACGTTTTCTGTTACCAACCGATGCCAGTCGCGCTGCAAGACCTGCCTGATATGGCGCTTTTACGAGCGACGCCCGGAGCTCATCAAGGATGAGTTGTCACTTCGGGAGATCGAGAGGGTCTTCAAGGGGATGGGCACAATCGTATTCTTCAATATCAGCGGCGGCGAGCCGTTTCTTCGCGATGATTTGCCCGAGATCGTGGAGCTTGGGCTTGCCCACCTTCACCCCAGCATCGTCCACATCCCGACCAACGGCCTTATGCCCGACCGAATCGAGCGCCAGGTGAGCGAGGTGCTCGAGCACATTAGCCAGAAGAACCCAGGCGTCAAGCTATCGGTCAAACCATCCCTAGACGGCCTCTACGAGCAACATGACGAGATAAGAGGCGTGCCCGGCAACTTCGACAAGGTCATTGAGACAATAAAGAGACTCAGACCACTATCCGACCGTTATCCGCAGTTCGTGCTGGAAGTCGGCACGGTCATCTCGCGGCTCAACATGGACAGCATCGAGGCGATCGCCTCGTTCGTCCATTCGCTAGGCATCGAGAGCTATCGCAGCGAGCTCGCCGAGAGCAGAACCGAGCTCGCCAACAAAGACGCAGACATAACGCCCTCGCCAGATGACTATGAGCAAGCGATAAATGTGTTCAAGAGGCACACCATCGAGGGCCTCAGGGGTAAGAGACGATATACCAGGATGCTCGAGGCGATGCGCCTCGTCTATTACGACCTCGCCGTCAGGACGCTTCGGGAAAGAAGACAGGTGATCCCGTGCTTTGCTGGCAT
>CAZKNE010000033.1:0-11395 GCA_964554005.1 uncultured bacterium
TGACTTACAAGACGCTTCGTTCAAATGAGGTGGAGGTCTCGCCGATCGATCTCACGGTAACGTCGAATGATATTCTGACGGTCTCGCCCGGGAACTTAACGATGGGTCAGGACACGAACGAGGTCGTTTTTGTTCTGGAGAACACGACGAAGACCAAACCGGTGGACTGGTCCATTTATGCGGACGTGTATTATTGGGACCCCAGCGGGGCGCGGATGTTCGGCCAATATCTCTGGGCTGGTCGCTTCACCGACGCGGAAATAGTCGCCGAGAAGGGTGGCTCCGCCAACGCGAAGGCGCAGGTGATGCTGATTGACACGACTGCGAGCTGGGAGCCGAACGAGCTCGTTGGGCGGAAGATCACGATAGCGGAGCGTTTCTTTGACGCCAATGGCAACGGTGTTTATGAGTGGAACGATTATCCAGAAAAAGGTATCCCGCCGCTTCCGAACGGCAAGTGGGATTACGGCGAGGGGGAGAGGGATGCCAGTGGTGAAGGCTTGGCTGATTGGGTGCCGATGCTGGGTTATGGGATCGGACGCTTAGAGTATGACGAGTTTGTGATAACGTCCAACGACCGCACAAGCCTGACCGTTGACCGGGACCCGACTAGGATTGGCCGCAATTCAGAGGGCCAGGTGGACAATAGCTCCGGCGCAGGTTCCTATTACTACATTCGTGATTGGTTCCCGGTGTCTGCGCTCTCGTTCTCGCGCGTTACGGGGCAGGTCCTGATGGAGCCGCAGACGTTCACGATGAAGCTCAACAGGGGCCGGCTTCCTGCGGGCTGGTTCATCGTTTATCTTTACGTCGAGCAGAATGGTCGAGACCCCTATCCTGGCAACAGCAATCCGCTTGACCCGATCGTGTGTCAGGTGACGATCCAAAACGGGAATCCGCTCTCGGTCTCGCGCGTCCTAGGTGTGCCTTATGAGAGCCAGGGTTGGGGCAACGATCCTTCGGCCAGCACGGACGGCGTAGCGAAGGATACCGTTACACTCGCCTTTAATTTGACTGACGGCATAACGGACTTTAGGAGTGGGCGCTTTCCAAAGCACAAGTCGTTTGCCTATTGGGCCGCGACGGGCACCCCGGCGGACCAGATTGAGATGTTTATAGGATGTTTTCTCAATCCGGACGTTTCGGATCTTGCCTACTGGTCTTCTGGCGATCGGCCGCCACAAGTGTATCGCATCGAGTCCTATACGGTCCAAGGTGGTTTGGCTGGGCCTCAATCGACGCTGGTGCAGCTCGAGCTTCCGGGCAGCAGCAACGGGCATATCGGCGTTGACAGGAGAGACTATCCGCCTCCACAGGACGTTATGCTGCTGGGGAGCACTGCGCCGATTGACTACTTGGTTTACAGACCGTGGGGCGACGGTTCTGGCCAGACGCCAACTTCGGACCAGATGAGCATGGGCGATTGCTGGACGTACACGGGGATGAATCCTTCAGACCCTACACTGGGCTATATGGTGCGTAACTCGAGGACCAGGGGTCAGTGGACCGCCGAGGACGAGGTGATGGTCAGGCTCGACGACAGCGCGGTCCGTCCCGGGGCCTATGGTATCGATCCAGATGTTGTGGCGACTGCTAAGGGCGATGACAACGATGTCCTGGATTACTGGTGGCGTCCGCTTCTGGTGCACGAAACCACGCCATTTGAGAACGGTGCGCGCACTGGTAGCGTCCGTGATTACTACATTGAATCTGACGGGGCGGTTGCCTGGAAGGGATGCAGGTATCAGATCGTTACTGGAAGCGCCGCCGACGAAGATTCGGGGATGCTGAGAGAGAACTGCCACGTCACAGACGATTCGGCGTTCGTTGGCTCTGCCATTGCGATCGACCCGGTTGGCCAGCTGGGGGCTCTGAACGAAGGAGAGCATTACTTCATCACTCAGGCCTATAATCCTGAGCCTTTCTACTCTTCTGGTTGGGTTCAGAGCTGGAAATCTTTCAAGGCCGGGATAATAACTGTGCAGCCGGCTCCGCCGTCGGCGCCGCAGTTCGCTTTTGGGGCGAGCGGTTGCGAGTGTCAGCCGCCTCAAGGAACGCTCGATGCCGGCACTCCATTCAAGGACGTCAACCACAACTGCACGTACGACGGTAATCCTACCTTGACGTTTCTTTCCACGGACATTACCCAGGGCGGAGCAGCCTCATTCAACGCTTTCGTTATCTACGACAGCGACGGCGACGACGCCGTTACAGGCAAGCCGAGGCGCTGGAGTGTTTCGCCCTCTAGGCACACTATACTTGAGGCGAGGATTCCGGGCGACACGACAGGCCGTGCGGAGTGCAACGACCCTGACGCTTGGTCGAGCGGCATGGCAATAGGGGAATACCCGCTGCTCGTGAATGGCGACGGCGAGCCCTATTGGGATGCAAATGGCAACGGCATCTACGACGGAACAGACACGCTCTACCTTGAGCCGCCGATGAGCAGCCGGGACCCCAGGAGTTGGAAGTCGAACTATATGCCTGATGACCTCGAATCCCAGGACCTTTACTGCGTTATTGAGCCGGGCGAGACCGTTACAGGTTATCTGATCTTGACCAACAAGAGCGTGAGAGATGCACTCAGCGTTTCTGCCCTCATATCAGAGTATGACCCGTATGTAACGCTCGTCGGAAACAACCTGACGATGTTCGACAATGTCCCAAGCGGCAGGACGCTGATCGCGGTTCCGCCTGGTTCTGGTGTTTCCGCGCAGGATGCGGGGCGATATGCTTTCAAATTCAGGGTCTCCGAGCAGGTCCCGTGCTACACGAATGGTTACGACGTAACGTTCTACACCAAGGTATTCGACAGCTGGGGTGGCGATTCTTACGATGATTCGTTTAGGGTGAAGCTCTTCAGGATCGATCAGCCGACCGTTGTGCCTCCTGTGATTGATGACGATAGGTATGGCTACAGCGGGACAAGCGTTTACAGTAATGGCGATGGCGTTATGCAGGCTGGGGAGCGAATTGAGCTCTTAATAAGGTTGCGTAACGAGAGCTGTTTGCCGATCGGCAACACCAGCCCGACAGGGCAGCTGAGAGCGCAGATGTCGATCGATAATCCGTTAGTTAGGCTCGAGTCTGCTGGCGCGGGCCAGCTTCTTTCGGGTGCTACGAGGAACTATTTGAGCATACTGCCTGGGGATGAGGGGACGCCGTTCGATCCTGAACCAGAGTTCGAGATCCAGATTGCCAATAATTATGATGGCTCGCCAATCCCGTTCGAGCTGACAATGACGGGCGCTGTTACCTACGGGTCGGCGCCGCCTCCGGCGGCTGAGTACGTGTCGCCTTGTGCTTATACGTGGCGGACCTCGTTCTGCGAGAACCCGAAGATATATGGGATCGTTCATTACAACAAGCTCTCAGGAGATTCTACCGCGCTTCTGACGAGCACGTTAATTGACGAAAACGCGCTCTTTGTGCCGGGCAGCCTTTCTGGACTGATGCTCAACCCGAACACCAACCAGTCGAAGACATTTGAGATAATCAGCAACTCGGTAACGAGCATCGCCGTGGATGGCAATCTTCGGACAGTGGCGAAGGTCGGCGACCCGTATGAGGTGGTCAGGGATGCGTCTAACATAATGCTTAACCCTGGCGAGACGGTTGAGGTCGTCATGACTGCAGCTCCTGGGCAGATCGCGAGCTTCAACTTCGAGAAGGTTAATCGCGAGAGGGTTTCTGGCTCCGTCAGTGCCGTCATGGGGAACACGATCATGGACCTGACAGCGAGCTTCAAGATCGGCTCGCTTGCGGGCCAGAAGCTCCTTATCAACGGCACCGATATTTACAATATCGTGGGTAACTCCACGGACTCTATTGTGCTGGACGATGCGGCCGGGATCATCATGGGAGACAGCTACCAAACGTTCGGTTTTGCGACCGTAGAAAGGTTCTTCGAGAGCAATGTCCGGATGTTCGACGATGGTATGCACAAGGACGGCGCGGCGGGCGACGGTGTTTATGTCGGAACATATACTGTGAAAGAGAGGGATGACAATCTCGCGGACGTTGTTGGTTATCTTGAGGACACAAGGAATGCTAACGTTGGGCACGTTTATGCCTCTAAACCTCTGATGATTGACATCTCTGTGCCCGAAGCGCCTCAGAACGTCAGGGCTACGATCACAACGCTTCAGCTAGGCGCCGAGGGGATAAGGCTTGATTGGAACATAAACCGTGAGCGCGACTTTTAGTATTGCCGGGATGCGGCGTATGCGATCTTCAGGAGTGAGGACCCGAGCCAGATTCCGAGAGAACCAGTTGAGACTCTCAATTGGGCGACCGATACGTCCGCCAACTCTTTGGTCTTCAACGTTGGGCCGCCGGAGGCATTCACCGATACGAACGGCAATGGGAAGTGGGACCTAGGCGAGCCGTTCAAGGACTGGAACGGCAACGGCGTCTATGATCCTGGGCCGTATTGGGTGGATAGCGCAAATGTGCAGCCTGGCGTAACCTATTACTACTTCATTAAGGCCATCGATGCTTACGGCAACAGCAGCGATTACTCGAAGGTAGTTGGTATAACGCTTTACGACAACACTGCGGCTGGCATGGGCGTTGATAACATGCCGGACAGTTGGGAGGTGCATTATGGCCTTAAGGGCATCTTTGCGCTCGACACCTACAATGACGACCTCGATTATGATAACGACGGTCTGACCAACTATGAGGAGTTCCTGCTTCACACCAATCCAATTGACCCAGACACTGACAAGGACGGCGAATGCGACGGCTCTGAATACGATAGGACTAACGATCCGGTCTCGGCGATCAACCCCAGCGACGAGTCTTTAGGGTTTGACGTGAGGCCGGGCGGCTATGCCGGTATTTCCTCCTATGTAATGCCAGAGTCGAACACCCAGTTCTGGTTTGTCGATGAACACGCAGACTGGGGTGTTCACCAATATCAAGGGGCGGTCCTTTACGGAGGCAACAACAGCAGATTTGATATAATCGACAACACCCAAACGTCGCTGTTAGTAAGCGGCGATCCTGATCGAACAGAGCTTGCTACACCTGACTATTACTGGATAGACAGTGCTAAGCATATCAGCCCAAATACTGGGATCACTGCTAAGATATCCTCGGTTTACGGGATTGATCCGCGGACGATCTCAATGAGCATAAACGGCAGCGATGTTCCCTGGGAAGACCTTGTCATAGCGCCGTGTTACACGAAACCCTACGGCGATTTTGCCGCTGACGAGCTCGCGGAGTGTTGGGTGGTTGACACCTATAATGACAGGATTCTGGAGCTGGGCGGGGACACGATGAATGAGGTCTCTAGGATAGTGGGGCGCGGTTTCTACAGGCCGGAAGGGCTCGCGGTCGATCCCACCACCAAGACGGTGTGGGTGGCTGATACGGGCAACAACGAGGTTGTCAAGCTCAAGATGCTCTCGTCGCTTTCGGGTAACTGGACCGGCGTTCAGGGGGGTGTGGCTGGCTCGACGACGCTAACTGACAACACAGCCAATTGGACGCCCGGGGCGCTCGTTGGCTATTCGGTGAACCCCAGCACTGCTCAGCCGTTCCCCCAGTGGTATGAGATAGCAAGCAATACGTCCACGTCCCTGACGGTCAACAGCCCCGTAATGGCCATGCCAGGCGACGGCTACGTGATCAACTACTACGAGGCCCAGGAGGAGTGCCGGATCGTCGGATTTGATCGTCCGACTAGCCTGGCTGTTGATTGGGTCAGAGGTAACTGTTGGGTAACCGACACCGGCAATGATCGCGTTGTGCGGCTGGCGAAAAATGTTGATGAGTATGGTCCGGTCTATGACCTCGTGGCCTCCGTTGGCTACCATACTGTGATTGGCGGCGCTGATGGTGTCGAGAGCCCTCTTTCTGCACCTCGTTACGTTGCGGTGAACAGTTATCCGTTCCCGAACGCGGAGGAAGGTGCGTGCTGGCTTGCGGACACAGGGCACGGTGATGTTGTGAAACTATCTGCCGGCGGCACCGCGATACTCAAGAGAATACACGGTTTTGATCACCCGTCGTGTGTTGCGATTGACTACTATCCTGGGGCGGTCTGGGTCGCAGACAGTGGGAATAATCGCGTGGTCAAGCTTCTGAGCGATGTTCCTGACGGCTACGACGTGAACGTCAGGAACTATCCCGAGATGGACATCAAGGTAAATCTGGACCCCGACAGCTATCCGACGGGCGTTGCGGTGAATCACGTTACCGGCGAGGCATGGGCGGCCCTCTCAGGGACCGGCCAGGTGGTCAAGATTTCGCCTGATGGCACGGTGGAGTCCACAGTCAATGGCTTCGTCTCCCCTACCAAGGTGAGCGTAGCGTCGTTAAGAGACCTTGCGGACAACGTGGGGCAGTGCTGGGTCGCTGATTCGGGCGCCGATGTGGTTTACAAGATAGACCCGGATGTCCCTGACGGCTACAACCTCTTTACTGGTGCTGTTGGCTACATCCAACGGACGGCGACAGATTCTGTGTTGATGCCCTCGTTCGTTCTGGTCAATTCGGGCGGTGTGCAGGCTGGTTACAGCGTTCAGTTCCAGCCGGACCAGCAGTTTGGGTTTGGGCAGGTAGTTGAGGTCGAGCTCCAGGCAACAGACCTGTTCTTGTCAAAGAGGGATGGTCTGGGCAACCATGGCTCGGCCTCGTTCGAGTTCACCACCGTGGAGCGGGATACTTCGGCGCCGTTCCTGGCGAATCAGGTCCCGCCCAAGAACTCGCATAACGCCAGCGTTTACGGGCCAGTCGAGTTTGATGTGCTCGACACTGGCACTGGCGTTAACGGCGACACGGTGCAGATGTACGTCAACGGTGCGCTGATATTCAGTGGCGTAGCCGGGGATGTGCCTGGTGTGGCGAAGGTCCCGAAGTATGACGAGGATGAGATGGCTTCGGGCTACGCGATTGCCTATCAGCCATCTCCACGATTTGGGTATTACGAGAGGGTAACGGTTAAGGTTATTGCAGCTGACTTTGCCTTCCCAGAACCCAATCGTAGCATCCTTGAGTACTCGTTCTATACCGAGATTGACGCCGATCCGCCCATGGTCTATGCGGGCTCTGAGCGGCCGAGCGTGGACCAAGGTGACGTTGACCCCAACATCGACTCGGTGAGCGTCATCGTTTTCGATACTAAGAGCGGGGTGGACACGGACTCGATTGAAGTAACTATCGATGGGAAGCCGGTCGCTTGGGATACTCTGACGCTTGAGCCGTGGATGCACCCTGATGGATACGCTGGCTACCGCATAATCACCCCGATCGAGCAGGTGCTTACATACGATCAGGACCTTACCGTGTGCGTACGAGCGGCTGACCTTGGCGGTGACGAGCTTACGGGTCCGAATTGGATGGAGACATATTGTTGGAGTTTCAAGACCAACCCCGACGCCAACAAGCCTTATTTCACGAATCTGCACCCCGACAGGGGAGAAACAGGCGTCAGGCCTAACACCGATGTCTCTTTCGACGTCCTTGATGATGAGGAGGGCGTTAGCGCAAGCTCCATCTCAATGCGCATCAAGCCGCTCGATCAATGGATGGATATCGATCAGCAGATGATGATCATGATGCCGATTAGTCAGGGCTTCTCGGTAATGTATCGGCCGACGGAGGAGTTCTCGCCCAACACGATAGTGGATGTCGAGCTTGGCGCAAGCGACCTTGCTGTGCCGCCCAATACGAAGACCGAAAGCTATAGGTTCACGCTTGAGGACACTGTCCCGCCAACCTACAGCCCAGTCAACTTCGCGCCGAGGGCTGGCTCGCAAGAAGTCGCGGTTGACACAGTCGTCTCGCTCGTGGTGAAGGACGAGCCGAACCCAGAGGCCGGGATCGAGTTCAACTCAGGCATCGATGAGACTTCCGTTGTGATGACGTTCAATAATCAGCCTCAGCCCAATGTGCAGGTTACCTGGGTGATGGCGCCTTATGTGGCGATCATCAAATGTCAGGCGAGCTTTGAGCACTGCGAGGACATCACGGTCAGGGCTGAGTGTAAAGACCTCGAGGGCAACAGCATGCTGCCGGCGATGTGGAGCTTCAAGACGGCAGGCTGCTACTCCAGAATACGGGTTCCGGAGACGCTCGAGTTCAACAGAACTCCAAAGGATCGCGGCATAGATATCCAAACGCTTGTGATCCAGAACGTTGGTTACCAGGACCTGACGATCAGCAAGATCGACATAGTGAGCGGCGCGCCACACTTCTCCCTCGCGCTGCCGGACGGGTTCTTGCTGCCGCTTACGATCCATGGCCAGGACAGCTACAACCTGGACATGTCGTTCTCGCCGAAGAAGTACGGCGACGTCAATGGCCGGATAGTTTTCACGGTGGAGGGAGACGATGGCGATGCGCCGCCACCGGCCTATACAGACCTTGTCGGCAGCGCTGGCTACCCACCTGTTGTTAAGATCGTTACGCTTGAGTATAGCAATGTCTCGAGCGCGAGAGGTGGGCCGTTCAAGGCTTTTGCGGAGGTCGGCGATCCGGAGGGCAATGACGATATTTCTCGTGTTGAGATAAAGATCCAGGGTGATGATTTCGGGCCGATTAACTGGGGCATGATGAACGACGAGGGTCAGGCTGGCGACTTTGTCGCCGGAGACGGTGTGTATTCTTTCCAATACACGTTCGGCGGATTTGTTCCGCCCGGTGACTATCTAGTAACGGTCAATGTGGTTGATAGCATCGGTTATGAAAGCACGCCTTGGCCATACCTCAGGGTTGATGAGTATAGTAGTTTCACAGGCACACCGCCTGGTGACTACCTAGCATTTAATCACTCCACCAACTCGATCGTCGATCAGATGGGCTCCACCCGTGCCATAGTAGATATCCCAGCCAAGCGTGGGACCAGAACCAAGGCCGCGCCTTCGGACGTGCAGCGGCCGTGGATAATGGCGGCTGGCTATGGGGGCTGGGAGTACACTTTCCTGACGACGCAGGGCGGCAGACTCATGGTCTATGCGAGAGTCCGCAACGACGCGAGCGCTATGGGCAGGCTCGGATGGGGACTTATTAATAGTGTGGAGCTTCTGCTTCTCAACGGTGAGCCAATAATGGGCGGCCTGTTCCTGAAGGATGACGAGGCAACTGGCGTCTATGGCGATGTGGCCAACGACGGCACGTTTATCTTGAAGTTGGATGACCTCACCACGGACCTTCAGGCTGGAGACTACATACTCAAGCTGGTTGCTACGGACATTTACGGTAATGAGAGTTTGGTTTGGCCATACTTCCACGTCGAGTAATGACGGCGGGGTTTGTTTGAAGATTCCGATGGAGGGATTGTAACGATGTGGAGCCCAGGGCGGAGGCTTGTACCTCTTGGTCTGCTGCTGATAAGTTTCGTCTTGTCGTTGTCGGTCGGCTGGGCGTTCGCCGCCTCAACTAATGTTGCGTGGCGGATGCTACAACATGATTCTCAAAGGTCTGGCCTCGTGGATGGTGTCGGGCCTGTGATTCCTGACGTTTTGTTTGAGTTTGAGACAGCGTATTGGGTCCGGTCATCCTGTGTTGTGGCGCCGGATGGCTCAGTTCTTGTCGGGAGCTATATGGGCATGTTCTATTGTCTCGAACCAGACCTCTGGACCACACCGAGGTGGTGGGCGGATTTGGGCAGCGACGTCGAGGGAACGCCCTGCCTCGCACCAGAAGGCATAGTTTACGTGCCAACGATGGACGGGCGCCTTATCTGCATTGATGCTAATGCCTCGAGCGGGAGCCTTGTGAACATCACATGGACATACCAGGGCCCTGCATCTCTCAAGACATCGCCGTGCCTGATGGCGGATGGAGCCATAGTCGCGACGTTCTCAGACGGCACGCTAGTTGTCCTCGAGCGAGACGGTAACGTTCGGTGGACTTTCTCATCCGAGGGTGGATTCGAGGCGGCACCGGCGATTGCTCACGATGGGACAGTCATAGTCGCTGACGCCGAGGGGCGCGTAACGGCGCTGACCAGAGAGGGGTCTGTTCGCTGGACGGACGATACTCTCAGCACGGTTGTATCGTCGCCCACAACCTATTTTGATGTAGTCTATGTCATCAGCTATGACGGCGTCGTCCACGCCCTTTCGCTGGAAGACGGTTCGCCGATTTGGACGTTCAAGACCGGGTGTCTGAACATCGGCTCGTCGCCGGCGGTCGATTCAAACGGCACGCTATATTTCGGGACGCAAGAGGGAATCCTGTTCGCGTTGTGGCCCTATGGGGCAGAGAAATGGCGCTTTACGGCGGCCGGCGAGGTCCAGAGCTCGCCCGCCGTGGATGCTGACGGCAAGATATACTTTGGCTGCTCGGACTATTGTCTTTATTGCCTCAACAAGGCCGGAGACTTGCTCTGGACTGAGCGGACCAGGGGCAAGATCACATCGTCGCCAGCTATCGGCCCGGCGGAGCCTTTCGTTGACGAGAATGGCAACGGGAAGTGTGACGCCGATGAGACGTTCGAGGACATCAATTTCAATGGGCAGTGGGACGGCAACTGTGTTTATGTTGGCTCCTGGGACCGAACTGTCATCGTCGTGGGGCAGAAGGCGAACGCGGTTCCGCAGCTTTCAGAGGGCTGGGTTTCTCCCAAGGATGGCAACGTATCTACTGTTTTCACGTATTCTGTTGGTTATTTTTCAGACCCTGGGAGCGCGCCCGAGACGACGTGGGTTGTGATAGATGGCAGCCCCTATGATATGACGCTTTACAGGGAGAACTACTACGGACCTGGCATCGACGAATACCGCTTTGAGACGCAGCTTCCAGTTGGCAACCATAATTTCTACTTCGCGTTCTGCGATGCGGACGGCGACAGCGTGAGGTTGCCGACTGACGGCGCAATCGACGGGCCATTTGTCAAGCCGGACAACAGACCTCCCGCTCTGCTTGCAGGCTTCGTCTCGCCCGCTTCAGCGACTCTCGGCTCAACGTTCACATTTGCAGTGGATGTGTCAGACCCAGATATGGACGTGATAACAGGCGTTTATCTCGTGCTGAACGGGCCTGGGATGAGTGAGCCGGCGGTTTATCTCATGCAGGATTTCGTTGCCTCGACCACGAATGACGGCTACTACACGTTCAGGCAGGGCCTCGTTCTCGAACACGTGGGCGAATATGAGTATCTCTTCGGGGCAATCGATGTCAGGGACGGGATCGGCATTCTGCCGTGCGAAGGCTGGTATCATGGCCCCACCGTTACGCCCTGCACAAGTCCATGGCCGATGTATCGGCAGAATCGCAATCACACTGGTCTATCGGTGCTTGAGGGACCATACATCTACACGCTACGGTGGGCTGGCAGGACCGGAGGCGGGATCGTGTCCTCTCCGTGCATCGGTGCCACCGGCAACATATATTTTGGCTCGCTCGATGGCTCGCTCTATGCCTACTCGCCAGACGGAGT
>CAZKNE010000034.1:0-5081 GCA_964554005.1 uncultured bacterium
CATCAAGCGCCCTGGCCGCGCTCTCCAACAGGAACCCACGCTCGATCTTCGCGTCCAGAGGCGTCAATTTGATTCGCTCGTCGAAAATCTGAAGACCGTCGGCCGACGGCAGCTCGGGCCCCGCAAAACAGTTGAATTCGTCTGGCGATGATGCACCCGCGCAGGCGACCGTGTCCTCGACCAGCCGCTTCAAGCTATCCGGGTCAAATCGATTGGCGCTGCCAAAACCCAGCGACGAACCCTTCAAGACGCGCAGGCCGATGCCGGCCGCATCACTCGCAGTCAGGTTCTCTATCTTCTGGTCCTTAACGAAGACCACTGTCGTGGAGCTTCTCTCGAGATAAACCTCTGCCTGGTCTGCGCCCTGCCTCTTGGCAAGGTCAAGGACCTGCTCTGCGACGTGAGCAAGGTCAATCCGGCCTGTTCTGTCCGTCATCTTCCGCCCCCAACAACCATCTTCCGAACCCTCAGCGTCGGCACACCTGAACCGACTGGGACGCTCTGCCCCTTTCCGCATCGGCCGCCAGAACGTATCTCAAGATCGTTCCCGACGGCATCTATGTCCATCAACACGTCGGGACCGTTCCCACTGATAGTTGCGTTTTTCAACGCATGCCCCAGTCTGCCGTTTTCGATCACGTAACCCTCGCCAACACCAACCACAAAGTTGCCTGACAGGACGTCAACATTCCCGCCTCGCGCGATTGTTTTTACGTAAATGCCGCTCTTGGTGCCCGCAAGTATCGCATCGGGCTCGTCTGAACCGCTCTCGACATAAGTGTTCGTCATTCTGGGGATCGGTGGGTGCTCATAGCTCTCGCAGCGGCCATTGCCCGTGCTCTGGACACCATCTATTAGCGCAGTGCGCATGTCATACATGTGATTCGTGAGAATGCCATTCTCGATCAGAACAGTCCGCTGAGATGCGTTACCCTCATCATCGAATACAAATGACCCGCTCGAGCCCCAAACATGCCCATTGTCAACCAGCGTGATCAGGTCGGAGGCCACCTGCTTGCCCATCTTGCCCGCAAAGGAGCTCCCCTTCTGAATGAAATCTGCCTCGAATGAGTGCCCACACGCCTCGTGAAACAGAACGCCCGGCGTGCCCGGCGCAAATACTACGGGCATCTGCCCCTCCGGCGAGGGTTTGGCGTCGATAAGAAGCACCGCCTTCCTGACCGCCTCCTTGCCCACGTCCGCGGGCCGCTTTCCGTCTTGCCTCAGCACTTCAAACCCCGAAAGAGCGCCAAACATGTGCCCGGCCGACAGAATATCGCCGTTCACACGCAAAAACGCGCGAACACCAAAGTCCACCATCGAGCGCTCGTCCTGCACAATCCGCCCCTCGGAAGTCAGTATCTCCGCCCTTCTGATACGGTCGGCATACACAACGGTTACCTGATGAACTTTGGGATGCGCCTCCCGGGCCACCGAATCAGCTTCCTTCACGGCATCAAGCTTTCGAGAGAGCTCAACATCATCAAACGGCTCGATGACCTCCTGCACCGGCTCCGCGCTAACCTCGTGAGGTGAGATATTGGTGCTCCCTCTCTTGCCCCCCTCACGCCTCAACGAGGCGCAGACCGCATCGGTTATCCTGTCGATGGACTCAGCGCTCGTCCCGTCGCAGCAAGTGTGGAAGCTCTTGCCCGAAGCAATTGCATAGACCGAGACCCCAAGCCGCGATGCGCTTTCGACGTTGGTCTTCTGGTCGTCGCAGAGCAGCCGCCAAGAGGCCACATCCTCCACCAGAATCTCGCACCACTGGGCACCAGCGACCATCAGTTGCTTGATTCGCTCAAAACCAAAGTCAGGGTCTAGCAGGTATTCGCTCATGATGCACATATTGAGCTAATGCCCTGGCTTGGTCAACCCACTTTGTTCACGGCACGGGCAGGGCACGGCCATAGCTTCAACCTAATGGCCGGGCACAACCTGTCGAAGCATTGAACAACGAATAAACCTGATCTATTTGCGGCCGCTATGGTGCGATCTACCCATGACTGAAACGCGCTTAGCGGAACCCTCCGTATAAATGATACTATGCACAACATGTTGAAACGACAGACGCAGCTTGTTCCGCTCTCGGTCATCAAGACGATCGAGGCCTACTCGATGTTCGCCCCTGGGGACACGGTGCTTGTGGCGTTCTCGGGGGGGCCAGACTCCACAGCCCTTGTCCACATATTGATGCTCCAGAGCGAGCGATACGGCATCAGGCTGCATCTGGCGTATCTGAACCACAACCTGCGCGGCAAAGAATCGGCAGAGGAACAGCGATTCGTGGAAAGCATGGCAAGAGAGCTAGGTCTGCCCATTGAGACCAAGATTTTGACAAAGCGGGAGTCGCAAGAGCTGTCGCTAGGGTCGCTTGAGGCGCGAGCAAGAGCGCTTCGACGAGCCTTCCTCGAGGAGACGGCCTCGAGAGTCGGGGCGGATAAGATAGCGACTGGCCACACATTTGACGACCAGGTTGAGACACTTCTTATGAGGCTCTTTGTCGGGACTGGACAGGAGGGTTTCGCTGGGATCAAGGCTGTCTCGGGAGCGTTCGTCCGGCCGCTGCTCGAGACCCCAAAGGAGTCGCTGCTCAAGTTCCTGGGCGACAATGCGATCGACTACGTGCAGGATTCAACCAACCTTGGCGGAGCTGCCCTTCGCAACCGAATCCGCCACCGGCTAGTTCCTACCATAAATGAGGTGTTTGGTTCCCACGCTCTTGCGAAGCTTGCATCGTTCTCAAGGCTCGTGGCTTGGGATGCGCAGGTCCTCGATGAGACCGCACAGAACGCCTATCAGAACGCCACTTGTGAGGTGGACGGGAGACCCGCACTTCTGGTTGAGGCGCTAAGAAAGATGAGGCCGGCTGTCCGCAACAGGGTTGTAAAACAGGCACTGATTGAGCTCGGCCTCCCACGTCAGAGCATCTATTCTCGCCACATAACGTCAGTCATAGCCGTTGCAGCCTCGCACAACCCTGCGGCCCGCATCAAGCTCCCCGGAGCGGTGAATGTAACGAGGCATGGTGGTGCGATCGTGTTTGGAGGGTCGGACGCCGTCCCTAGCGCCTATCCACCGTTTGAGTGCGAACTCGCCGTGCCCGGCAGTGTGAAAATCCCCTCAAGACAAGTTGTGATAACCGCATCGGCAATCGAAAGCCCGGTCCGGGCAATCTCCGGAAGCAACACCGAGGCGCTGCTTTCGGCCGACGTCTGTCTTCAATGCGGCACGAGGCTCATCGTCAGGAGCGCCAAAGGCCGGGACACATTCATCCCGCTCGGCATGGGCCAAGAGGTCAGAGTTTACAGCTTCCTCAAGAAGCAGAAGGTCTCGCGCTTTGAGCGGCTGAACCATCCGCTGATCACAAGACGAGATGGGATGGTGCTCTGGGTCGTTGGGCAAAGAATTGACGAAAGGGCGCGAATCACAGAAGCGAGCCACGGCGGCGTGCGCCTCACGCTGCGCAATGTGTAGTTGGACTAGAGATGCTTAAGCGCCCTTAGCGAAGCTCTCTGGGTAGCGGCGCACCAGCTCCTGCCTGATGAGCTTGTGAATCTCCTCTTTGGGCAACCTACCATTGACCACAAAGAACCGGTCCTTCTCGCGCTTTGCGAGAATGAGATAGCCTTTTCGCACCTCTCTGTGGAAATCAAGAGGCTCACCCTCGAGACGGTCCTTACCGTTGCTAACGAAGCGCAAGGGCTTGGACGAGATCCTGTGCAGGCCGATCTCCGGGTCGATGTCCAACAGGACAGTCAGGTGCGGCATGCAGCCGTTGGTCACGGTCTGATTGAGCCGCTTTATGAGAGAGAGGTCTATCCCGCGGGCGTAGCCCTGGTAGGCAATCGTGGAGTCCACATACCTGTCGGAGATGACGACGGTGTGGTGATTGAGCGCCGGCACGATCAGCTCCTTCACGAGCTGCGCTCTGGCCGCCATATAAAGAAACATCTCAGAAAGCGGAGAGAACGGAGCTTCAGAGGGCTCCAGCAAAACGGGGCGAAGCCTATCACCCAGCGCTGTCCCCCCTGGCTCACGGGTCTTGACCACTGAGACCCGCATATCAACCAGAAAATTATGGAGCATTTCGACCTGAGTGGTCTTGCCTGCGCCCTCGACGCCTTCAAAAGTTACGAACAGCCGCACGTGAACTCCTCCCCAAAATCATCAACTGCTAATAAGCCGCCGCGATAATGCGCCTACCACTTCTTTGCTGTCAAGCTGCTCAAGAGTGAGGGGTTTTCGTATTTCCGTGTGCTGGTTGAGCGGGTGTGTGGCTATATGGTGGGCTTCGGGGCATTCAGGCAATGCCGTCGAATTTCATCGAGGCCGATTCTCAGATTGTTGAGATTTTGTGGCCCATGACCCCTCACCCAAGCCCAGACCGCGAGCATCAAAGCGCCAACATCGAGCGATTACGAAAACTCCTGCTGAAGTAGGTTGACATTCCCCGGGCGGATTGGGTAAAATGTTTTGAAAGCACACTTTAGATAAGTATTTTGTTTAAGTGTAGGTGCAATGGAGGAAAAGGACATGACAAAGACTTTCAGAAGTGCCCGAACCGCTTTGCTGCTTTTGGCGATGCTCTTGGTGCTCGCACTGGCAGCCGGCGCGCAGCGAGCTCCGCAGGTGTTGGACTGCGGTGTAACACCGCCTTTGGCAACCTATGGCGATACCGTGACGTTCTGGGCTAACGTTGCGAGTCCCGCAACCGGCGATAGCGTGGAAAGCGTTTGGATCGTGTATCAGTTCATCCCGATCATGGCGCTCGCAGAGACCGATACCACGCAGAGCTACACAACTTGGCAGGGTGATTGGACAGTCCCGAACTTGCCTGGGATACTAATTCCGGGAGATTACGAGCTCTTTGCGGTCGCAGTCAGCTCCAGCGGTCAGATAAGCGGGCCTGCGCCATTTGTTATGAGCATCACTGACCATGATCCACGGGTGCCTGAGCTCCTAAGCCCGCCCGATGGCGCGGCTATCTACCGCGGCATGCCGATACCGTTTGAGTGGACTGCCGTCCCCCAGGCGACGGGGTACAACTTCGAGATCGCGTTTCCGGGCGATGCGACCGT
>CAZKNE010000034.1:5091-11326 GCA_964554005.1 uncultured bacterium
CCTGCCGTTTTTCATCACGTCACTCGTGGTCAACCCGGGCCTCGCTGCGGAGCTCGCGGACGGCGAGTATAGATGGCGAGTGCAGGCGACGTTTGAGTATGGGGATGGCGATTGGGCAGATTGGTTTACTTTTGATAAGGATAGCCGGCACGGGCCACCAGTGGACTGCCGGGGGTTCGTGACTTCTGTGGATGTTGATGAAGGTGTGCTACGGGTGGAAAGCGCTGTCTGGCGGAAAGATGCCAATGACCCCGGTTTCTGGGGATGCTGGATGGTTCACGTAACAGATGGCACCGTCATAACTAAGGACGGAGCGAATGTCAGGCTCGCAGACGTGGTGATCGGCGACTACGCTTACGTTGAAGGCTGGACTGCGAACATGGGCGATGAGACGCGACCTTGTTCGGACATAGTTGCGGACCGGATCGAGGTTACGGATTACTCGCCACCGTCGTTCGTGTCTGGCAGCGTTGACGAGATAATCCCTGAAGAGCGGTCTTTTTGGCTGTCCGAGATGACTTACGAGGCGGGACGCCCGTTCGAGCGAGTGCTTGTGCGATTGACAGACGACGCGCATCTAACCCGCAGAGGGATGCCGATCAGGTTTGAGGACGTCCAGGTGGGCGATTTCGCAGTCGCTTCTGGAAGCTGGCACCGCGCAGTTGATAGAGACGAGTATTTTTTGGCCGACAGCGTTGACTTCTCTCTCGGTGATGCCGATTGGGTCTATTTCGAGGGCGCAATCGACCGGATCAACTATGACAACAGCACCATCGTCTTGTCAGGGACGAACTCGTGGGGGTCGAGGGCTCTATTGCAGGGCAGAATTGTCGTCTCGGTCACGCGCAGCACGGTCATCAGTCGTAACGGTCTTGCCGCGAGCTTCGAGGACTTGATGGTTAGTGACTGGGCGTTTGTTGAGGGTAGGCTCATGATGCGGGACCAGCAACTGGCGCCAGACGGCGGCGAATTGGGTGCTCAGGTAGAGGCGACGTCCATCGATTCCTATGCTGCCTATTCTGCCAGGCCAGGTAAGAGCTAGTAGATTTTGCGCTATGCAGGGCTGACCAACAGGTTTGCGACTGGCCTTTTGTAGGCGTGCCGCTAGCCGCGACTCTTGATGATGTAATCGAAAGCACGAAGACAGGCTCATCCCATCTCGTAGCCACGTGCCAGACGCGCTGCGATGCAGCGAGTACCGCGCCAATGATACCTTGCTTTTCTGGCGGCTCATCTGCAATGATGTTGGTATCGGGGACAAGACGTTTGGTTCCATCTGGCGAATCTATTGCGAGTAGCTTGCCGCAACGAACAGGAAGTGTAAATGAGGGTCGGGTTCTTTCAGTTCTGCCCCGAACGTGGGGCGAAGAGCAGCAATATCGAGAAGGTGCGCAGCGCAGTCAGGGGGCTTCAATGCGACCTGCTTGTCCTTCCCGAGCTCTTCAACACGGGCTATCTCTTCTCGAGCACGGCTGAGGCGCAGAATCTCGCTGAGAGAATACCCTCCGGCCCGACCACTCAGGCCCTGCTTCAGATAGCGTCCGAAGACCATGTCGCGATCGTCGGCGGACTTGCGGAGCGCGACGGCGACAAGCTTTTTAACTCGTCAGTCCTAGCAACACCTGACGGCGACGCGTTCTGCTACCGCAAGCTCCATCTCTTTGGCTATGAGAAGGAGGTGTTCTTGCCGGGCGATCGGGAGCCGGAGGTCTTCGAGGTCCCCGGGGTCAAGGTTGGGATAATGATCTGTTTCGACTGGTATTTTCCCGAGACGGCGAGGGTTCTCATGCTCAAGGGGGCGCAGATAATCTGCCATCCGGCGAACCTCGTCTTGCCGTATTGTCAGGGAGCGATGGTGACAAGGTGCCTGGAAAATCGTGTTTTCGCTATTACAGCGAACCGAGTCGGGAGCGAGACGGTTTCCGGACGTGAACTTACCTTCACTGGTCAAAGCCTAATCGTCGATCCGCTGGGGAACGTGCTGGCAAGGGCGGCAGTTGACGGGGAGGAGGCCGGCGTCGTCGATATCGAGCCCAAGATGTCTTGCGAGAAGGCACTGACGAGCAGGAACGATCTCGTGTCCGACAGGCGTGTTGAGCTCTATGGCCGGCTGCTAAGAAGATAACATCTGTTGAGAGCGAGACGTGGCTAGGACGAAGAAGTCAGCAAACAAGCGCAGCATTGGGGAAGCTAGGGCTGTAACAGTTTACCAGTTGTTCCATCAACGGGCTTTCAGGGACGCCGTCAGCGTGGTTGTGGTGCTCATCGCAGCGCTGTCTATTGTCAGCCTGTGGGGGGGCGATTCCGCATCCAATCCGGTGGGGACTGTCGGGAGGTGGATATACGGCGCGTTCGAGCTGTTGTTCGGAGCCATTCCGTCCTATCTGCTCTTGGTCGCATTACTTGTCTTGTCTTTCGCTACGTTGATTCGGAGAAGACCGCGGCACCTTTGGCTGAAAATCGCTGCCTCGTTCGTTTTCGCGGTGTCTCTTGGAGCGATTTTCGCTCTCATAAGGGGGCCTGCCACGGTGCAGGAGGCTTTTTTCGGTCAGCAGCTTGGCAAGTTACTAGTCGACTCTTTCAGCGCATTTTGGGCGATCATCATCACAGCAGGGCTTCTTGTCGTGTCGGCGATGCTCGTTATCGGCGTCGGGCTCAGCCGTGTTCTCGGGCTAATTCTTCAGATACTTGGTGCGAAAACCGCGAGGGAGCCTGAGATTTCGTCAGAGTCAGCCTCGGCTGCACCATCTCGACAAACCCCAAAGAAGCCGAGAAGGAGGGGCCAGAAGCGAGCTGGGCAGCCGCGCCGGGGGTCTGATGGCGATAGATATCAGCTCCCAGATATGGACCTTCTGGACCCGACCGGAATAATTGACAACCCGGAGCGGCGGAATGACCTTATCAGAAAGGGGGAACTGATAGTTGAGAAGCTCGCCGATCACCGGATCGACGGTAAGATCGCTGGCATCTTGACGGGGCCGATCATCACGAGGTTCGAGTTCCGCCCCGCCCGGGGAGTGAAGCTCAGCAGGATAGTTTCACTGGCAGACGATCTCGCCCTTGCCATGAAGGCGAGGTTTGTGCCTCGTATAGCGCCGATTCCGGGTCGGTCAGTTGTAGGAGTTGAGGTCGCTAACGATCATCGCAGAATCATAACGTTTCGCGAGATCCTGTCTTCAGACCAATTCGCCAAGAACCCTGTAAAGCTCAAGCTCGCCATCGGGACCGACATCGCAGGGCAGCCGCAGGTCATCTCGCTAAACGAGATCACACACATCTTGATTGCTGGCGCAACCGGCACGGGAAAGTCGGTCTGCATCAACTCTATGCTGTGCAGTCTTCTCTACTCCGCCACGCCTGAGGAGCTGGAGCTGATTCTCATCGATCCCAAGGTGCTGGAGCTGTCGCCATACAATGGGATACCGCATCTCAGGGAGCCTGTTATCAGCGACGTGCAGAACGCTGAGCTGGCCTTTAGGTGGGCGGTTAGCGAGATGGACCATAGATACCAGCTTCTCGCGGAGCGGAAGGTCCGCCACGTGGATGAATTCAACGAGCGCGTCTTGCGGGAGCGCAAGGCCCGCGCCAGAGAGCTTGCCGGGGTCAAGCCAGAGGACATGCCGCCGGAGCTTAAGACCATGCCCTACCTCGTTATAGTTGTTGACGAGCTTGCAGACCTGATGCTCTCGGCGAGGCAGGCAATAGAGGTCCCGATAGTCAAGCTCGCTGCCAAGGCGCGCGCTGCTGGCATCCATCTGGTGCTTGCCACGCAGCGTCCATCCGTTGATGTTGTTACTGGTCTTATCAAGACCAACTTCCCCTCGAGGCTGGCCTTTAGGGTTGCTCAGAAGGTCGATTCAAGGATCATTCTTGACCAGAACGGGGCCGAGACCCTTCTTGGCAAGGGGGACATGCTTTTCTTGACGCCGGGCGCGCCGGGCCTCATCCGTCTGCACGGGGCGTTCATCTCTGAGCGCGAGATCGAGAGGATCGTCAGGTACCTCAAGAGGCAGCCTGCGCCGGTGCGTGAGGGCTCCATCTTCGACGAGGTCCAGCCGGAGGAGCCGATCGATTTTGAGGGCACGGACGATCCACATTACAGGACAGCAGTGGAGATAGTCATCCACTCGAAGTACGCCTCGATCTCGCTATTGCAGCGCAAGCTCAAGATTGGCCACAGCCGCGCCGCGCGCTACATTGACATGATGGAGCAGCAGGGCATAGTGGGACCGTTCAGGGGGAGCAAGCCGCGCGAGGTGCTGGTGGACGAGGTGAACTTCTGAGTGTGGGCGTGTTCACGGGGAGCATCTATGGGGGGTTGGCTGCCCCAGCGCAGTATCGCTGGGGACCTATGCAGCGGCTTGTAGCGCCGGCCTTACGATTATGGACGCGGCTTGAGCCGAGCTGCTCAAAGCTGGTAGGATCGGGGCAGTAATATCTCTTTGGAGGATAGTGTTTGAAAGTTGCTCTTATTTCGCCATATTCAGACATATTTTCACCGGGGGTTCGGAGCATCTCGGCCTATTTGCGTGCTGGGGGCGTTGACACAAGGCTGATCTGCCTCCCGAATCTCTACGTCAAACAGGTGCTTCAGGAGTTTCTTGGGCCGTATAGCCCGGAGCTGCTTGAGGGTGTGGCGGAGCTGTGCCAGGACGTCGATGTGGTTGCCGTCTCGCTGATGACGAACCTGTTTAGCCGCGCTGTTCAGTTGACGTCATATCTTAAAGAGCGGCTTTCAGTGCCCATCGTGTGGGGCGGGATTCACCCCACAATACGGCCGGAGGAGTGCATCAGGCACGCGGACATCGTGGTTGTGGGGGAGGGTGAGGAGACGATGCTGGAGCTTGCCCTGCGCATCGCAGGCGGGGAGCCTTACGACGACGTCAAAAACATCTGTGTCAAGACCGAGGGTGGGATAAGAAAGAACGCGGTCAGGCCGCTGATTCGGGACCTCGACAGCATCCCTCCGCCCGACTTTGATAACCCAGACTATTTCGTTTTTGACCCGGGCGTGCGCAAGTTCGTGGCCCCCGACCTGAAGATGCTGAAGAGGCTTCACGGCAAAGGACCGCTTCACACAAGGGGTGAGCTCAACTATCAGACGATCACGACGCGAGGCTGCCCTTTCAACTGCGCATTCTGCGGCAACAGTGCGCTGACAAAGCTCTACGGGCGGAAGGGCTATCTTCGGCGACGTAGCGTTGATAGCGTCATCTCTGAACTCGTAGCTGTCCGAAGGCGATACGACTTCATCAATCGGATATGTTTCTTCGATGATTCCTTTCTCGCTGGCACAACGAAAGATATCCGGCAATTCGCCGCGGAGTACAAAGATAAGGTTGCGCTGCCACTCTTTTGCCTTGCAAGTCCGAGCAACATAACGCCGGAGAAGCTTGAGATGTTGGTTGATGCGGGGCTCAGTGCTCTTCAGGTGGGTATTCAGACCGGAAGCGTGCGCATCAATGCGCTTTACAATCGGACGGTTAAGAATGAGGACATGCTCCGAACTGCGGAATTGATTCATACCTACGCAGGTCGGCTTCACCCGCTCTACGACGTGATAGTTGACAACCCCTATGAGACGGTGCAGGACGGTATCGACACGGTCAAGCTGTTGATGCAGCTCAAAAAGCCGTTTACGATACAGGTATTCTCACTCACATTATTCCCCGGCACCGAGCTCTACGAGCGAGCGAGCAGAGATGGCCTGATCAAAGATGAGGCCAAAGAGATCTACAACAAGTTCTACATGCAGCGACAGGGGAGGTATCCAACACTTCTGATGGCGCTGGTCAATCGAGGCGCCCCAAGTGTCCTGATGAGGTTTCTGACCTCCAAGTGGGTGGTGAAGCTCTTGTCGGGCTCTTGGATGAGGCCGTTTTACAGGTTCCTTTACATTCTTAATGAGAAGAGGATTCTTGCCAAGAACAGAATCTTGCCCCGAGCTGGCTGAATGGGAGATTGAGCCGCTCGTGGCGAGCGACGAGTTACAGCTTGCGGGCCCGGCTCCGAGGATAACCCTCATCTCTCCCTATGGGGATATATCGTCGGTGGGGCTCAGGCTCGTGGCATCTTGCCTTAAACGGGCAGGATTCGAGGTGAGGATGATTTTCTTGCCCATCTCAAGCCTTGAGAGTCTAGGAGACGTTCCTTCTAACGCCTATTTCTACCCGAAACAAGTTCTCGAGCAGGTCGCCCAGCAGTGCATCGGGTCTCTTTTTATCGGCATCTCGTT
>CAZKNE010000035.1:0-10961 GCA_964554005.1 uncultured bacterium
CCAGTATCGCCGGATGGAGGCTTAACACATTGTATCCGTTAATTACATCTATAACATCAATACATAATACTGGTATTCTCTGCCATGTCAAGCTTTTTTTGCTTGAGCGCCCGCTTTCAGTCTGAAAACAGGATGCGAAAGATGAGGAGGCGAGCAGCAAAGAACTTGCAGCGAAGAAGTGATAACTTGTCTGCGATGGCCGTAGGCTGAACGTGGGCTGGGCAAGTGTCAACCGGGGACGGAGCGAGTCGGGAGCTATCGGGAATGTGTTTGGCAGATGAGGTGGATAATGGCACGATGTATCCGCTGAAAAAGAGGGCTTTATGTCAAGAACGGAGGAAGTGGATATGACGGGATACAGGCCAATTGAGAGGCCGTTGGGAGCCAAGATTTCTTGCAAGGGTTGGCTCCAGGAGGCGGCGATGCGGATGCTGATGCACAATGTCAGCGAGGACGTGGCGGAGAAGCCAGCTGAGCTGATCGTCTATGGCGGGACGGGGAAGGCGGCTCGGAATTGGGACGCTTTTCACAGGATCGTTGCGACGCTCAAGGAATTGGAGAACGACGAGACGCTGCTCGTGCAATCAGGGAAGCCGGTTGGAGTTTTCAGGACGACGGCTGATTCGCCCAGGGTGCTGATAGCTAACTCGCTGCTTGTGCCGAGATGGGCGACGTGGGAGAAGTTCCGAGAGTTGGAGCGGCTGGGTCTGACGATGTATGGCCAGATGACGGCGGGCAGTTGGATTTACATCGGGACGCAGGGGATACTTCAGGGCACATACGAGACGTTTGTCGAGGCGATCAGGCAGCATTTTGGTGGGGATATGTCAGGCAAGACAGTCTTCTCGGCCGGTCTTGGAGGTATGGGCGGTGCTCAGCCTCTCGCCGCGACGATGGCTGGCGCCTCGTTTTTGGGCGTTGAGGTGGACAGAGAGCGCATCGAGAAGCGAGTGAGAGGGGGTTACGTGGATGTTGTAGCGGATGATTTGGACGATGCGCTGAGGATTATCGATGAGTTGCGGCATAAGAAGGAGGCAAGGTCGGTGGCACTGCTAGGCAATGCGGCCGATGTCTATCCTGAGCTCGTTCGTCGAGGGGTTTTCTTTGAGATGGTAACAGACCAGACGAGCGCTCATGACATGCTGAATGGGTACGTGCCGTCGGGGATTGGGTATGAGGAGGCGTTGTCGCTGCGAAAGAGAGACCCCGAAAAATACCAGAAGTTGGCATTCGAGTCGGTCGCCAAGCACGTTCGCGCGATGCTTGACATGAAGAAGAATGGCTCGGTTGTCTTCGATTATGGCAACAACATTCGCGGACAGGCGCAGTTGGCTGGTGTTGAGGACGCGTTCGAGTTTCCGGGGTTTGTGCCGGCCTACATACGGCCGCTGTTCTGCACTGGCAAGGGGCCTTTTCGCTGGGTGGCGCTTTCGGGCGACCCGGATGATATTTATCAGACTGACGAGCTGGTGCTGAGGCTGTTTCCTGACGATGAGCCGCTTGCCAGGTGGATTCGGGCGGCGCGTGCGAAGGTGAGTTTCCAGGGGTATCCGAGCCGCATCTGCTGGCTTGGGTATGGAGAGCGGGCGAAGTTCGGGCTTGCGATCAACGATTTAGTTCGTCAGGGCAAGATCAAGGCGCCGATTGTGATCGGTCGGGACCACCTTGATTCTGGCTCAGTGGCGTCGCCGTTCCGCGAGACTGAGTCGATGAGGGATGGCAGCGATGCGATAGCGGACTGGCCGATATTGAACGCTCTTTTGAATGCTGTTTCGGGTGCGAGCTGGGTTTCTGTCCACCACGGTGGCGGTGTTGGCATAGGCCTTTCAATTCACGCAGGCATGGTGATCGTGGCCGACGGGACGGATGCGGCGGCGGCGCGTCTGGAGCGTGTGTTGACCTGCGACCCCGGCAGCGGCATAGCTCGGCATGTGGATGCCGGGTATGAGTTGGCGATCGAGACAGCGCGGGAGAAGGGCGTTAAGATACCGGGCCTGCAATAGTGGCCGCGCATGGTGAGGTTGACAGCATACCTGCATCTGTTAAGTTATCATTTTCTGAATTATGCAGCAATAGGGGAGACTAATGGGCAAGTTTGAAGACTCCATGACGCGGCTGGAGGAGATCGTCAACCAGATGGAATCAGGTGATCTGCCGCTTGAGGACACGCTGCGGCTTTTCAAAGAGGGCATTAGGCTTTCTGAGTACTGCTCGGGAGCACTGACTGAGGCGCAGAGGAAGGTGGAGGTTCTGATCAAGAAGGGAGACGGGACGTATGAGAAGGAGCCGCTGGACCAGAACGAGCAGGGGGAGCAGCCGGTTCAGGCTGAGGAGGAGCCTCAATAGCGGCTCGTCGCCCGCCGTGGTGAGCGTGTGGGTTTTATCTGCGAGCATCAGGCAAAATCTGTGATGGATATTGAGTCATACTTATTAGAGATGAAGAGAACGGTTGAGAGCTGGCTGCACCAGTGCTTGCCGGAGCCAGAGGCGTTCTCGATGAGTTTATTTGACGCGATGCGGTATAGTCTTTTTAGCGGTGGCAAAAGGCTTCGGCCGATATTGCTTGTCTCAACTGCGGACCTATTCTCTGGTGGCGATGGACCGCTGGTCCGAGATTTCGCCTGCGCGATGGAGTGCATCCACACCTATTCTCTGATTCACGACGATCTGCCAGCAATGGACGATGATGACCTGAGGCGTGGTCGGCCTACGTGCCACATAGAGTTTGCAGAGGACCTCGCGATTCTCGCGGGCGATGCTCTTCTGACGCTGGCGTTTGAGCTGATGTCCAGGCCATCTGCTCCCGAGCGCACGGAGCGTCAGCTTCAGGCGTTGAATGAGGTCGCCGTAAAGGCAGGCTGCCTCGGGATGGTTGGCGGCCAGTCTGCGGACGTTCTCGCCAGCGGTGGTGATGGCAACGAGCAGCTCGTTCGCTTCATTCACACACGGAAAACGGGGGCCTTGATCTCGGCCTCGATTGCGGCCGGCGCAATACTTGCTGGCGCCTCAGGCAGCGAGCTGGAGTCGCTGTCCAGTTTCGGCGATAAGATTGGTCTGGCATTTCAGATTACCGACGATCTCTTGGAGATCAATAGCGACACTAGGACGCTTGGCAAGAGCATCGGTAGCGACGCTAAGAACAACAAGATCACATATCCGGGTGTTGTAGGTATAGACCGTGCCCGGTCTGAGGCGCAGAAGAACGTAGCCGAGTCGCTCCGTTTTCTTGAGTGTTTTGGGGACAGGGCTGCGGTTTTGAGTGGGATTGCTCACTTTTTTATAGACCGCGTCAATTAGGGAGCATTGTGCAAGGTAAAATATGGCACTGAATAACGATTACAGCAGGTTCAGGTTCTTGGGCAAGGTCAATAGCTCTCGTGAACTCAAGAAGCTTGACCTAAGAGACCTCGCGAAGCTCTGCGAGGAGGCTCGGGAGCGCATCATTGAGGTCGTTTCTGAGAATGGAGGCCACCTCTCGTCAAACCTCGGCGCAGTGGAGCTGACGGTGGCTCTTCATTATGTTTTCAACACGCCCCATGACAAGATAGTTTGGGACGTGGGGCATCAGACCTATACTCATAAGCTGCTTACTGGACGGGCTAATCGTTTTCATACGATAAGGCAGGCTGGCGGTCTCAGCGGGTTCCCCAAGCGCGAGGAAAGCGAGTATGACGTGTTCGATGTGGGGCACAGTAGCACCTCCATCTCGGCGGCGGTTGGCTTCTGCGAGGCGCGAGACCTGAGAGATGAGCATCACAAGGTCATAGCGGTCATAGGGGACGGTTCCATGACGGCCGGAGTAGCCTTTGAGGGTCTGGACCAGGCGGGGCATCTTCACAAGGACCTCATCATCGTTCTGAACGATAACGAGATGTCGATCTCCAAGAACACCGGTGCTCTTGCGAAGTATTTGAACAGCATCATCACGGGTTCGCTTTACAACACCGTTAAGGAGAGGGTCTATAACTTCGCCAAGTCGCTGCCGGATATGGGCGAACCCGCCATCAAGCTCTCGAGGCGAGTTGAGGAGAGCCTCAAGAACCTGTTCGTGCCCGGAGTGCTGTTCGAGGATCTGGGGATCAAGTACGTCGGTCCGGTTGACGGGAACGACCTGCACGCGCTCATCGACACATTTCGGCGAATCAAGGGTTGGCGGTTCCCAGTTCTTGTGCACACCGTAACCAAGAAGGGGAAAGGGTTTCTGCCATCGGAGCTCAGGCCGGCCACGTTCCACAGCGCCCCGAAGTTCGATATCAGCACAGGCGAGCCGAAATCGCCGGCGGGGCGGTCTTACACATCAGTGTTTGGTGATGCGATGGTCAAGCTGGCAAAGGAGGATGAGCACATCATTGCCATCACGGCGGCGATGCCTCAGGGGACTGGCCTTGATAGGTTCCAGGCGAGGTTTCCGGAGCGGTTTTATGACGTTGGAATAGCCGAGCAGCACGCCATTGTCTTCGCGGGCGTTCTGGGCATTTCGGGCTTCAAGCCGGTTGCAGCGATCTACTCCACATTCATGCAAAGGGCGTTCGATCAGGTGTTTCAGGACGTTTGCTTACAGAACGCGGATGTTGTGCTTGCACTCGACAGGGCGGGCATCGTCGGTAACGATGGGCCAACGCACAATGGCTTGTTCGACCTGTCGTTTCTACGCTCATTGCCCAATATGGTCATCATGGCTCCCAAAGATGAAAATGAGCTTCAGCACATGTTGAAGACGGCCATCGCCACTAAGGGCCCTGTTGCCGTGCGGTATCCCCGAGGCCAGGGCATCGGTGCGGCGCTCGATGAGGAGCTGAGAGTATTGGAGATCGGCAAGGCAGAGCTGCTGAAGGACGGCTCTGATGTCGCCATTCTCGCAATTGGCGCCATGGTCCATCCGGCCCTTGAGGCTGCCACGGTTCTGTCAGAGCAGGATGGCATCGATGCCGCAGTGATAAACGCCAGATTCGCCCACCCAATAGACGCAGACATGCTGCTTGAGTGGGCACGGAAGACTGGCCATATCGTTACCGTTGAGGAGAATGCCCTCGCCGGCGGATTTGGGTCGGCCGTCCTCGAGACGCTGGTGGACAATGGCATGTTTAATGTCCCGGTCAAGCGAATCGGCATCGGCGATTTCTTTCTTGAACATGGCTCAACGCCAGCGCTTCGAGCCAAGCTAGGTCTGGACGCCCAGGGTATCGCCAAGACGACAGCGGAGTTTCTCAACAGTGCTCTTAGAGAGTCCAAGAAAGCAGCGAGTGGATAGGCTCATCGTCGAGCGCGGGCTTGCCGAGAGCCGGCATAAGGCCGTTGCACTGCTGATGGCCGGCCTGGTGTCCGTTGACGGAAGAGCTGTCGAAAAACCCGGAACTCAGGTACCTATCGGCTCTAATATCACCGTGAGGCAACCTCACCCCGATTTCGTCAGCCGTTCCGCAGAGAAGCTCAAGGCCGCGATCGATCACTTCAAGATCAGTGTTCAGCACAAGGTCTGCATCGACATCGGCGCCTCGACCGGCGGCTTCACACAGTGTCTTCTCGAACGAGGCGCAGAGCTGGTCTATGCGGTCGATGTGGGATACGGGCAGCTGGCCTATAAATTGCGGATCGACCCGCGAGTTATGCTCCTGGAGCGCACCAACGTCCGCTATCTTGAGAGGAGCCGTCTAGGACACACTCCAGACCTTGCCACGGCAGATGTGTCCTTCATCTCGCTGAGGCTTGTGCTGCCGAAGGCCCGCGAGCTGCTATCTAAGGTCGGCCAGGTTGTGGCTCTGATAAAGCCGCAGTTCGAGGTGGGTAAGGGTCAGGTCGGCAAGGGTGGCATCGTCCGCGACACGAGCCTTCATCGGTCAGTTCTCAGTGATATACTTGGTTTTTCGGCAGGCATCGGGGTTTATCCTGCAGGTGTTATCCCCTCGCCAATCCTGGGCCAAAAGGGCAACCAGGAATACCTCATGTTCGCCGACTTGCAGCAGTCACAGACGACCGGCAACTTCTCGGACTGGATAGACGATGCGATTGCGCAAGCGGTGCAGCGGAGGGCTGGTTGATGTTCAAAACCATAGCGATCGTTGCCAAGCCGCACGCTTACGGCGTGGCCGAGACGTTGAACCAGACATGTGAGTGGTTGCTTAAGAGGGGGGTCAGGGTTCGCGTGGACGAGCAGGTGGCTCACATGGTGGCCTCGAACGTTGATAAAATGTCCAGGGAGTACGTTCTAAACGGCGCCGACATGGTCATAGTCTTCGGGGGGGACGGCACGTTGATTAGCGTGGCCAGAATCGCGCCCGAGCTGTCAGTTCCGATCCTTGGCGTCAACGTGGGGGACCTTGGCTTCTTGACGGAGCTTACGGCGAATGAGCTTTTCTCCTTGCTAGGCGATATACTCGAAGGCCGCTTCAAATTCGACGAACGGATAGCAGTTCGTGCGAGGGTCTCCGGTGCACAGAGAAAGCCAAAGACGTTCTTCGCCGTCAATGATTTCGTGATCAACAAGGCCGCGATAGCGAGGATGATCGGCATCAAGACTTTCGTTGACGATGCGTTCGTGGCCCACTTTCGCGGCGACGGGCTCATCGTCGCAACGCCGACTGGCTCAACGGCTTATTCTCTTGCGGCCGGCGGCCCAATACTTCATCCTTCGATGAACGCTTTGGTGCTTTCGCCCATCTGTCCGCATACCTTGACAAATCGGCCGATCGTGGTGCCCGACAACGTCGTCATCAAGGCTCAAGTCTTTTCCAGGGGGCAGGAAGTCATCCTGACCATCGACGGGCAGGATGCAATTCCGCTATTCGACGGCGACGAGGTCTTGATCTACAAAGCCATGGAGAAGTTCAGGCTGATCCGGAGCCTCAAGACCGATTACTACTCGATATTGCGGCAGAAGCTGTCTTGGGGAAAGAGCATTGCGGGACAGTAAGGGCCCGCCAGTCAAGAACGACGCCATCCGTCTCATCTACCCGACCGATGGGGAGAGAATAGCCAGTCGAAATGTCGAGCTGATCGGCTGGGTTCGGGGGACCCCTCACAAGGAGAGCCACGCCCGGATGGCGCTGAAGGTCAACGGGCGTCTGTACTCATCTTTCAACGTTCTGCCTCAGACTCGCTCCCCGTTCAAGCAGCATATTCCATTGGAAGATGGCCGTAACGAGATTCTGCTCCAGCTCATGGTCGGTATGCGCCTGGTTGAGCAGAAAAAGGTTACGGTCGATGTTGCAGCGGACGAGCAATCGCTTTCATATGAATCTCTGTACAAGAACAGCTGGGCGCTTCTGATCGGGATAGACAATAGCCGAGCCGCCCAGTTTCTCAAATACGCTGTCAACGACGCCAAGTCGCTTCAGAAGTTCCTCAAAGCGAGGACATTCTTCGATGAAGATAAGACCTTCACGCTGTTTAATGAGCAAGCGACAAAGAAGCGAATCCTGGAGCTGATGAACGACTTTTTGGGAGCCAACCCCGCGATGACTTCCGACGACCGTGTCCTTATCTTCTTTGCTGGCCACGGCCAGCGCCGAAGGGTCCGAAAGGGACATAGAAAAAGCGACTGGCGTGGTTACCTTGTGCCTTTCGACGGGGACCTTGAGAAGATTCACAGTTCCTGTATCTCAGTGGAGGAGATAAAAGAGGCTGCGAGTGTAATCTGCGCAAAACACACTCTGTTTGTGCTCGACTGCTGCTTCAGTGGGTTGGCTGGCCTCCGCCCCAGATCAGCAATACCTCCCAAGCCGAGGCATCAAGCGCTCAGGGACCCTTGCGTGAGAATCTTGACAGCCGGCAAGTCCGACGAGGAAGTGTTCGAGGGTAAGGAGGAGTGGGAAGGCAATAGCCTGTTCAGCAGGTATCTGTTGAAGGGACTTGAGGGTTTCGCCGACCACGATAACGACGGTATCATAACCTCTGACGATCTCTATTTCTTCGTTCGAAACCGAGTTCTGGAGGAATCCGGCAACCGCCAGACGCCTCAAGCGCGACACCTTGTCGAGTACGGCGAGGGCCAGTTTGTGTTCTTTGTTCGTCGTGATAAGCAAGCGAGCAAGAGCGAGCAAGCTGGCGAAGCTGAGCCAAGTAAAGCGCTGGTGGACACGACCAAGTCGCGGGAGCCGATCCCGGTCTCGGTAACCGAGCCGGTTGCCGCCACCGGCGGTCTGGTCTCGGTCCCCGCCGGCAGCTTTCAAATGGGCTCGCCAGATGCCACCGACGAGTCTCCTGTCCACGCCGTTCAGCTTGCCGCTTATGAGATCGATGTTACGCCAGTTTCCAATAGGATGTTTCTCGAGTTTCTGAAAGCGACAGGCTACGACGGTCGTGCCGAGGCTGACGACAACTACCTCGCCGACTGGGTCTCTAGGACGTTCCCTGCTGGACAGGGCGACTATCCCGTAACATCCGTTTCGTGGTTCAACGCGGTGAGATACTGCCTGTGGCGAGGCTGTCAGCTTCCGACCGAGGCGCAGTGGGAAAGGGCGTGCAGAGGCGGCCTTGAGCGCAAGAAATACCCGTGGGGAGATTCGCTTCCGGCAGAGCTTATAATAAAGTCCAGAGCGCGCCGGCGCAAGGTGCCCGTAGGCCAATTGCCGCCGAATCGCTTTGGGCTTCTGGACATCTCGGGCAATGTCTCGCAATGGTGTCAGGATTTCTACGACAAGGACTATTACTCAAACAGCCCAAGCATTGATCCAACAGGGCCCCAGAATGACGAATTGCGCGTCGTTCGCGGCGGCTCGTTCATCGCCGGTCCAAACCTGCTTCGCTGCGCTGTTCGTCTGGCAGCAGGCCCCAAGACAACAAGCCCGACGATTGGTTTCAGATGCGTCAAGTTGAAGGGCGAGCGTTTTCAATAGACGAGGTGATAGATGCAGGAACCTTTTCTCAATGCTGTTCGGACAAGAGTCCTGGTCTGCGACGGGGCGATGGGCACGATGCTCTATTCAAAGGGCGTTTACATCAATCAATGTTTCGACGAGCTCAATCTCTCCGCGGCTCATCTGGTCTCTGAGATTCACGCACAGTATCTGAAGGCCGGTGCGGTCATCCTTGAAACCAACACTTACGGTGCCAACAGGCACAGGCTCGCACCGTACGGCCTCGAGGCCAAGACCGAGGAGATAAACGCAAAAGGTGTTGCAATCGCCAAACAGGTTGCCCGCGGTCGCGCCTACGTGGCCGGCTCCATAGGGCGCCTCGAGAGCACTGTCCTGTTGAGGGATATGCTTACGTCCGACGACATTAAGTCTATCTACGCCGAGCAGGCCTCCTCGCTCGCCAACGCCGGCGCCGACCTGATACTGATCGAGACGATCTCTAGCTTCAAAATGATGTCGCTGGCCATACAGGCTGTTCGAGAGGTGTGCGACCTTCCGCTCGTCGCGCAGATGACCGTAACTGAAGATGGCTCGACGATCTACGGCGATGAGCCTGAGGAGATAGCAGCTTTTCTGAAAGAGCAGAGGGTTGACGTGGGTGGCCTTAACTGCTCCGTAGGGCCACAGCAGATGCTCGCCTCGATCGAGCGAATGGCCAAAACCGAAGGTCTTCTTATCTCGGCACAGCCCAACGCCGGCTTGCCCAAACTTGTCGAAGGGCGATACATATACCTCTGCTCACCTGAGTACATGGCCGAATACGCAATGCGATTTATCGCCAAAGGCGCCTCGATTGTTGGTGGGTGCTGCGGGACGACGCCGGCCCACATAAAAGCGATCGCTGATGCGGTCAAGTCCGACAAGGGCATTGCCCCGGAGGTGTTTGACGTTCAGTTTGAGGTGGAGGCGGAGGAGAGACAAAGAGTTGAGGTTTTGCGAGAGCCGACGCGGCTCGAGCTGGCCATGAAAGACCATTTCACCGTGAGCGTCGAGATCAGTCCGCCGCGGGGCATCGGGATCGACCACATCATCGAAAAGGCGAGGTCCATCAGGGATGCCGGCGTTGACGCGATAAACATCGCCGACGGCCCTCGCGCGTCGGCCAGGATGAGCCCCATCTTGCTCGGACACATCATTGAGGAGAAAGTAGGCATCGATACGATCGTTCACTTTTGCTGCCGAGACAGGAACATCGTGGCACTTCAGGCCGACCTAATGGCCGCTTACGTAGCTGGCTTGAGAAACGTCTTGCTCGTAACCGGCGACCCGCCCAAGATGGGCGACTACCCCCAGTCAACAGCTGTCTTTGACATTGACTCGATAGGACTATCGGCCATGACCCAGAAGCTTAACTGCGGCGTCGATCTCGCCGACAAGCCAATCAATCAGCCGACCGGATTCTTCATCGGAGTCGGCGTCAACCCAGGCGCTATGGACCTCGAGAAGGAGCTTGCCCGTTTCGCTGCGAAGAAGCGGGCCGGCGCACATTTTGCGATGACGCAGCCAGTATATGAGCCTCGAATGCTGGAGCGTTTTCTTGAGCAATCCAGTGATGTTGACCTACCCATTTTCGTCGGGATACTACCACTCATCTCCTTTCGCAATGCGGAATTCATGCATAACGAGGTACCCGGAATGTCAATCCCCAAAGGGGTCAGGGAACGCATGAAACAGGCCAAGACCGGCGAGGAGGCAAAACGCCGGGGCGTTGCCATCGCAGCCGACGCCCTTCAGTCAGTCATCGGCATGGACCGCGTTGTCGGGGCATATTTAATTCCTCCTGTTGGCCGCACCGACTTGGCTCTTCAAGTCATAGAGCGTGTCCAGCTGCCCTCGTTCCCATGACCCCACCGCTCCGCAAGGACAAGTGCCGATACCGGCCTTCCTGCCGGCCTTGAACTCCAAGCCTCGAGCTGACAACCTATCCACATCTTGAATCTCAAGCGCTGAAGCAGAAATCGAGGACGTGATCGTGAACGTAAATGAGGGCTTCTACACGATAGAGTGGCTCGAAGAGGGCGTGAGCATGCTTGACCAGCGGCTCCTTCCTGAAACCGAGACATATAATCTCTACAAAGATTATCGAGGCGTAGCAAAGGCCATAAG
>CAZKNE010000036.1:0-10915 GCA_964554005.1 uncultured bacterium
GAATGGTGGTGGGCGATACTGGATTTGAACCAGTGACCCCCGCCGTGTGAAGGCGGTGCTCTACCCCTGAGCCAATCGCCCACCAAAACCAAGTCTAATATATCAAACAGTTACGAGAGTCAAAACCCAAACCTTCCCGCCCGCAGAAATTGATTCGGATGCTGTAGTCCGGGGCGATTCTGACCGTTGTCTGGAGATAAAAACACAACATCGTGGGGTGTTCAGATTTATGCACAATATGTTGTTGTATTCGGCCTCTGCTCGTTCACAAGAATTTGGCCACGCGAAGTCAGGGATGTGTTAGACCGGATAGTGCTCTATATGACAGATTTCGGGTGAGGCACGTCGGTGTTGGTGTGTTTTTGTGGTTGAGTAGGAAGATTTTGCTGTGATTCTTGGTTGATTTGTCTTAGGTTTGAGAATTGAGGGTTTAATTGGGGTGAAATTGGGCAGATTATTGTGTGTATTAAACAGGCTAAGTATCGCATCTTCTTGCATTCTCTCCTTTTAGCGTTATATAATCTGCACAAATGCTGCGGAAAAAATCTATTGAGAAGGGACGTTCTGTGGTTTATAGTCCCATTAGTAGAATCGAATCTTTAGGGAATGTGCCACAATACCGGACGCCCCAGAAATGATAATTCGGCGTCCCAAAGGAACTTTATAGATGCCTAGAAAGAGCTCTCGTGACACGGGGCCAGAATCACTAACCTTCAGCCAGGGGATGAGGCGAGTTCAGATCGATGCTAAGGGCCGCCTCACTATACCTGTGCGTTACCGTTCGATTTTCGAGGACGAGCTGCGTGGGGATTGGATCGTGTATTTGGTCGCGGACAAATCGAGGATAGACGTCCTTCCCAGAGAGAGATATGAGGCTAAGTATCATCGCTTCATGAAGGAAGACAGCTCGGACCCGGAGGACGTGAATGCGAGACGTAGGTTCATGGTTGGAGCTGAGATCAAGGGCCTTGACCAGGAAGGGCGGCTGACTCTGTCGAAAGAGATGCAGAAGATGACCGGGATAGGTTTCCAGGCTGTGCTGATCTGGATGCGAGGTTGGTTGGAGATATGGTCCGACACTAAGTTCGAGGCGTGGCTTTCTACGGCACCTTCAATGGACGATTTCGAGAGACGAATCTGCGAATCGGGCAGGTCGCAGTCTTCTGCTCCAGAGCGAACAGCTGCTCTTGGTCAGAGCGAACCAAAGGACGAATCTGACCAGTAGCAGAGGCTGTTGCTTTCATTCTCCGGATGGGATTGATGAGGGAACCCTTGGGAGATATCCATTGTCCAGTTTTGGTCGATGAGGTTTTGGAGAACCTCCGGCTAGTAACAGGCAAGGGTGTCTTCGTAGATGCAACCGTAGGTCTGGGCGGCCATGCGGAGGCTGTTCTCGAGCGTTTTCCCTCTGCCTCAGTTGTGGGGATTGATATCGACAGCGAAGCACTTGCGCTTTGCAAGAGGCGCCTCGAGCGTTATGGAGAGAGATTCATGGCGATTAGGGGTTCTTACGGGGACTTGGGCGATCTTCTTTCTGGGGCTGGTATCGGGACTGTGGACTCAATTCTGATGGACACCGGGCTCTCTAGTTATGATATTGGGACGGCTGCGCGAGGCTTCAGCTTCATGCTCGACGGCCCGCTCGACATGCGTTACAGCCGCAGCTCGCAGCTACCATCGGCAAAAGACCTCATCAATCATAAGAACGTAAAAGAACTGCGCAAGATACTGCGTGATTTTGGCGACGTTCCATTCGCAGGCCGAGTGGCCGCCGCTATCGTCGAGGCGCGAAAGAAGACAGCGATCACGACCACCGGCGAGCTGGCTGCGGCCGTGAGGCGCTCGATTGGGCGCCGGTTGGGGCACGGCAAGGTTGAGAGTTTCCTTGCGAAGGTGTTTCAGGCGTTCCGCATTGCGGTCAACCGCGAGCTGGATGTGCTCGATGCGGGCTTGCGGCAGAGCATCGCCGCGCTTGCCAGCGGGGGTCGCCTGTTGGTGGTCTGCTATGAATCGCTCAGCCACAGGCTGACCAAGCGCGTGTTCCGGGAGCACGAGAGGGGCTACATTCGCCCGGAGGACGTCGCCGCCGTGGGCACGTGCGGGCAAAGTGCGGAGATTCGGATAGTCAATAGGAAGGCGGTTAGAGCATCGGCGTCCGAGGTTTCTAAGAACATTCGGAGTCGGAGTGCGGGGCTTAGGATAGCGGAGCGTCTTTAGATGAGAGGCGAGGCGAAGTTTAATGATACGATGTTTTATTTATTTACAATCGGCGTTCTTCTTGTCAGCGCGCTCTTCTATCTCTGCCAGAGCTTTCGCATCATGAACCTCAAGTGGGAGATATCTGGCCTCAAGTCCCAATATCAGAGCCTCGCACGGAGCGGGGACGGCCTGAAGGTGAGGCTCGCGGGATTGAACGATCTTCCGAAGTTGGAGAAGAGGGCCGCAAGGCTGGGCTTCGTTTATCCCAAGCCCGGTGAGATGTTGATCTTACACAAAGAAGACCTAAACGATGGGGCGACGAGGATTGCTGGTAATGAACGGTAGTAAGCGTCGCAGGCCGAAAGTGGGGCAGATAGTTCACACTCGGCAGCCGAGGAAGCTCGATTCGCAGGCGTTGCGGATGCTGGTCGTGTTGTTGGTGTTCATTTTGCTCGCAGGTCTTGGTGTGTTCAGGCTCCTTTGGATTCAGGTCTTGAAACACGACGATTACAGGAGAATCGCCGAGTCGCTCCACACCAGAAGGCTGGCGCTCCCGGCAAAGCGGGGCAAGATACTTGACTGCCGTCTCCGGACGCTTGCGGGGAGTCGGGAGACGTTGTCCTTTTGGGCTTATGCACAGGGGTTATCGGATGACGACAAGAAAATCGCCAGGGGCCGGCTTGCTGGCTTTCCGGGCATTTCAGAACAGAGTCTGGATGAGGCGTTTGGCCAGAAGGCGAGGCTAGTCTGGCTGCGTCGCTTCTGCGACGAGGATACCGCCCTACGGCTCGAGAGCTTTCACGTGCCCGGGTTAGGCCGAACAGTTGAGCATAGGCGCTATTATACTTGTGATTGGGTGAGCAACATCGTCGGGTTCGTCAACGTTTTGGGCGATGCCATTGAGGGGCTGGAGCACAAGTTTGATAAGCTGCTGTCGGGCGTTCCTGGCACGGTGGTGGTGAATCCCTACGTGCGGTTGGAGGGTGCGCCTCTAACGCAAGGGGTGCTGGAGCCTCCCATAAACGGCCACAACATCGTTCTAACGATTGATAGCGCCATCCAATACATTCTTTACAGGCATCTTCGCGAGGCCTGTCAGTCATGGAACGCGCCGCTTGCCCTCGGCGTGATCATGGACCCTAAAACTGGAGCAATACTGGGGATGGCGACTTATCCGAGCTATTCCTCATCTAACTATAGACAGAGCTATACTCCTGACACTGCTCACAAGCTCGATCACATCCCGAATTATCTAGCCAACCTTCGTGAACCCGGAGGCCTTTACAAGGCACGCTGCGTCACCGACCTTTTTGAGCCGGGCTCCCTTCTCAAGGTATTCGTGGTCGCTGCTGCACTGGACATGAACAAGGTGAGGCGCTACGAGACGTTTTTCTGCGAGAACGGTTCGTTCAAGGTTGGGAGGTCGAGGATCTCCGACTGGCATTCATTTGGCGAGCTGACCGTGGAGGATATTCTGGCCGAATCGAGCAACATTGGCATGTCCAAGATCGGGATGCGGCTCACGCCTCGTTTCCTGCATGAGTACTTGATGCGTTTCGCGTTTCTGAACAAGCCTGGCCTGGGCCTGTTCGGAGAACCTGCGCCACAGGTCAAGGCGCTATCCCAGTGGGACGATGAATACACCTGTTTCGTGTCGTTTGGACAGGGGCTGTCAGTGTCGGCGGTTTCCCTTGTGTCGGCCATGTCCGCGATTGCCAATGACGGTATGCTCATGCAGCCCTACTTAGTGGCGGCCGTTCAGGACTCCAGCGGAAACGTCGTCTATCAGACTCGCCCGAGGGTAATCAGAAGAGTCGTCAGGGCAAGCACGGCGAGGACCGTCGTGAGCATGATGCGCCGGGTCGTAACTGAGGGCTCGGGACACAGGGCAGCTGTTGACGGGGTGTCTGTCTGTGGGAAGACGGGCACAGCACAGGTGTTCGACTATCAGACGGGGCGATATTCGCACGAAGACCTCATCACCTCCTTCATAGGTTTCGCGCCGGCTGAAGACCCGCAAATTGCGCTACTCATAAGCGTCTTCAGCCCGCGACACGCGCAGCGAGAGATATGGGGGAGCACTGTTGCTGCCCCCATTTTCTCCGCTGTCGCAAGCCACGTCCTTGCCTACCTTGAGGCCAGAAAGTCGCCATTTCTTCAAATGGCCAAGAATAAGCGATTGGAGGCAGCATCAAGTTGAGGCTCAGTGAAGTTTTAAGTGCTGTTGCAGTCCGAGCCACAAAGGGCGAGATGAGCCAGGAGGTTAGGGGACTATGCTCTTCGTCACAGAGCTCCTCACCTTCCAGGGCTTTCTTCGCCGTTAGGGGCTTCACAAAAGATGGACATGACTTCATCCATGATGCGATCAAAAGGGGCGCCGCAGCAGTTGTGCTTGATAGAGAGGATGTCTTTGAGCGACTCAGCTCGGATGTCTCTCAGGGCTTGCCGCCGCTTGTTCTCGTTGAAAATGCTCGCTCCGCTCTCGCTGTCGCTGCGTCCAATCTGAACGGCAACCCGAGCGAGCACATGAAGCTCGTCGGCATCGTCGGCACAAATGGTAAGACCAGCGTCTCGTACCTTCTGGAGTCGGTCCTCGGGATGCGGGTGCGTGTCGGCGTCCTTGGGACGATCAGCTATCGCTACCCTGGCAGCGAAGACATCGCCTCGCTAACGACGCCGGACCCGGTCCGGCTCCAGCGATTGCTTTCAGAGATGCTCAAGCAAGGCGTTGAGACCGTTATTCTAGAGACCTCGTCGCATGGTCTCGTGCAGGGGCGGGTGGATGGGTGCAGGTTCGCCCTCGGTGTATTCACGAACATCACGCCTGAGCACCTCGACTTTCACGGCACTTTCGAGAACTACCTAGCCGCCAAGCTCAGCTTCTTCGAGCGTTATCTCGATCCGATGAGGATGCCTGAAACCGCAGCTGTGATAAACCTTGATGACAAGTATTCGGCCCGATTCATGGCCGCATCGAGGGTGAAAACCACAACCTACTCGCTCGAAAACGATGCCGCTGACTTCTTTGCCAGGCAAATACGGCTATCTCAGGATGGCACGGACTTCGAGGTCAGAACCCCTGACGCCACCCTTCCCATGAAGACTGCGCTCGTCGGGGTCCACTCGGTCCAAAACTGCCTCGCCGCGATCGCAGCCTCGGCGGCTCTTGGAGTGAGCTCGGAGCAGATAGTCTCGGGCATCGCATCGCTCAAGGGGGTCCCGGGGCGGTTCGAGAAGGTCTCCTGCGGACAGGATTTCCTCGTGGTAGTAGATTTCGCGCACACGCCGGACGCTATCGCCAAGACCCTCGAGACGGCGCGGCAGCTTGTGTGCGGCCGTATAGTCTCCGTGCTGGGCGCTGGCGGCGACCGCGATGCCACAAAGCGCGGCCCAATGGGGCAAACCGCGGCGAAGTGGAGCGACGTCTGTGTCATCACCTCCGACAACCCACGGACGGAGGACCCGCTCAAGATCATCCGACAGGTCGAGCGAGGCGCACGGTCTATGGGTTCGGCCAAGGTCCTTGTCGAACCTGACCGGCGTGATGCCATAGGACTTGCTCTCAGTTTGGCGGGCCCTGAAGACGCCGTGCTGATACTTGGCAAGGGGCATGAGACATATCAGATTGTTGGAACCAGCCGGCATCCTTTTGATGACCGGACGATGGCGTGCGAGCTTCTAAAGACGATGAGACATCCCATAGAAACCGGGAGAGCCCGATGACGGCGCCGGTTCCAATGCAGCATCTGGCGAGAATCGTGGGCGGCCAGATGTTGTATTCGCCGCTTCACCCGATCTACCTGACGGGTTTCTCGATCGACACGCGCACCCTCAAGAAGGGGGATGTCTTTGTGGCGATCAAGGGCCCGCATTTCAACGGCAATGATTTCGTTGAGAAGGCATTTTTGAAGGGCGCATGCTGCGCGATTGTATCGAGGCTGAGGTGGCATCGAAGGGCCAAGCGAGAGGAGATAGCAGAGCTTGGGCCTGGCCCACTCATCGCTGTCTCGGACACCACCCAAGCTCTAGCTAAGCTCGGCACATATTTCCGCAGGAAGCTTCATGCCACGGTCATAGCCATCACCGGCAGCATCGGCAAGACTGCTGCCAGGGAGATGCTTGCCGCGGTGCTTGGCCGCGCCGGCAAGACCCATCAGTCTCGAAGTAACTACAACAACGTTTATGGGGTGCCGCTTTCGATCTTTGAGGCCAGCGCAGATTGTGAATACCTCGTGCTGGAGCTCGGCATGAATGCAAAAGGCGAGATCGCCCGGCTGGCCGACATCTGTCAGCCTGATTACGGAGTGGTAACAAACATATCCGCGTGCCATACGGAGTTCTTCAAGTCGCTTGATGATGTGGCGGACGCAAAGGCCGAGCTGTTCGAGAAGCTGCCCGAAGAAGGAGCTCTTTTTGTGAACGCTGACGATAGTCGGCTTGAGAGCCGGACCCATCTTGCCAAGTGCAAGGTTGTGGGATTCGGCCTTTCGGCGGGAGAGTTCAGGGCTGATAAGCTCAGGTCGCTGGGGGAGAATGGCACAGCCTTCGAGGTGTTCTATGGTGGCGAGTCGCATTCGTTTAGGTGCCCTCTTTTAGGGGCGCACAACGTCAAAAATGCGCTGGCTGCCGTAGCGGTCAGCAGATATCTCGGCATGTCCTGGGATGCGATCGCAGGGGGGCTTGCAGAGACCAGTTCACTCCCGCATCGCCTCAATCTGCTTGGTAGTCCTGACGGGCGCCTTCGATTGCTGGACGACTCCTACAACTCATCGCCGGCGGCCGTTCGCGCGGCCATCGACACTTTGCTCGTGCTGCGTGGCGATGTTGACCCCGCAAGGCCAGTCATCCTTGTGCTTGCGGACATGCTGGAGCTGGGCCGGCTATCCGAATCGGAACACTACAAAGTCGGGGTTTACGTCGGATCGCGACCCATAGACCAGCTGTTTCTGATGGGGCCGCTTTCTAAGCATACCGCAAGGGGGGCGTGCGATTCGGGGATGGAGCCCGAACGGATACATCACTGTCAGTCTATCTATGACTTACAGATCGCACTTGAAGAGGTGTATGACGGCGCTTGGGTGCTTGTGAAGGGCTCCCGAGCCTGGGCATTGGACCGCCTCGTTGACAGGTTGTGCGGCGAATCACGCCAAAAGGTGCTGATCAGGTAACATGGTTAAGGGATCAATCGAGGGGAGATAGGCGACTTGTTCTACCATCTCGTTCTACCACTGCACACGTATTTCTCGCCGCTGAACGTTTTCAGGTACATCACATTGCGAGGGGCGGGAGCACTTGTAACCTCCCTGTTCCTGTGTCTCCTCATGGGACCATTTGTCGTCCGCCAGCTCCAAAGGTGGGGCCTCAAGCAGTTCATACGCGACGATGGCCCCAGCGCACATCTTGCTAAGAAGGGCACCCCGACCGCGGGCGGCATCATGATCATTCTCAGCGTCGTCATCTCCGTGTTATTTTGGGGAAACCTCGGGAACGTATATGTATGGATAACGCTCGGGGCCTTCATCGCATACGGGCTTGTGGGGTTTGCTGACGATGTCGAAAAGACGATTAGAAAAAGCTCTAAAGGGCTCTCGGCAAAGTCCAAGATAGTCCTCCAACTTGCTATTGCCCTGGCGGTCGGCATCGCACTCATCGCATTCTCTGACGAGCACAACGTAACCTCTCTTCAATTTCCGATCACCAAATATATCACTCCAGACCTCAGTTACGCATATCTCGTTGTTGTAGCGCTCGTTCTCGTCGCCACTACGAATGCTGTGAACCTAACAGACGGCCTCGACGGCCTCGCAACAGGCGTCTCGAGCATGACAATCCTCACGCTTGGAGCGCTCGCCTATGTCGCCGGACACAGCATACTCGCCAACTACCTGCACACGATGTTCATCCAAAACAGCGGCGAAGTATCGGTCGTCTGTCTCGGTCTGTTCGGGGCTGGCCTTGGCTTCCTCTGGTGGAACACATTCCCGGCGGAGGTCTTCATGGGCGACACGGGCTCCATGGCCATCGGAGGGGCAATCGGAACCGTGGCGCTTTTGTGCAAGCAGGAATTCCTGCTGCCGATCCTCGGCGGAGTATTCGTAATTGAGGCTATCTCAGTGATCGTCCAGGTGATCGGTTTCAAGTCAACTGGCAAGAGGGTTTTTCTTATGGCGCCGTTTCATCATCACCTCGAGCTGAAGGGCTGGCACGAGGCGAAGGTGGTCTCGAGGATGCTGATAATCTCGTTCATTTTCAGCCTCATCGCTGTCGTCGTTGTTAAGATTAAATGACACAGGACTAATGCGTTACAAGAGCAGTTTCAAGGGGAAGGACTTAGTTGTATTCGGCCTTGGTTCGTCGGGGCGGGCCGCGGCTCAGGTCCTCATTGGCCTCGGCGCCAGAGTATCTGTTGTGGATGAGGGCGAAAGCCAGGACCTGAAAGAACGCGCGGAGTCGCTCCGTCAAATTGGTGCGAGGTGTTACCTGGGTATGGCCCCGGCCGAGGTCATGCGGTCTGCAAAAATGGTCGTTGTTAGTCCCGGCGTGCCGACCACAATCGAGCCGCTCGAGCAGGCACGCAAGGCCGGCGCCTCGGTCATAGGGGAGCTTGAGCTGTCGTTCATGCTCTCAGACGCCGACTTCCTCGCGATCACCGGCACTAAGGGGAAATCGACCACCACACGGCTGCTACATCGAATGCTGGCCGTTGCTGGGTTCGATGTAGTCGCCGGCGGGAACCTCCCCGACGAGCCGTTGTGCGGCAAGGTTATGAGGCTTCTTTCAGGGGCCACAGTTGTGGCGGAGGTCAGCAGCTTTCAGCTCGAGACAATCGTGACCTTCAGACCTCGCGTCGCCTGCATCACCAATCTGGACGTTGACCACCTCGACCGCTACTCGAGCCTCGAGGAGTATCACGCTGCAAAGCTCCGCATCTTCAAGAACCAAGAGGCCAGCGATCTCCTCGTGCTCAATGCCGGAGACGCACGGCTTTCTGAGCTAGCGCGTGGGGTCGCACCTTCTGTTCTATGGTTCGGCATGGGTAACCCCGGTGACCGGGACGGTCTGTTCCTGACATCGGAGAAGATCATCTGCGTCCGCGAGGGCGAGAGTTCTCTAGTCCTCAAGCGCAAGGACATCACCTTACCCGGGCTTCATAACGTTGAAAACGTGATGGCGGCAGCAGCGATGGCTATCGCCAGGGGAGTCCCGGTGGAGGCGATAAGGGAGGCAGTTGCCGGGTTCAAACTTGCGCCTCATACGCTCGAGGTCTTCGCCATGTTTGAGGGGATAACCTTCGTAGATGACTCCCACGCGACGAACACCCTAGCGGTTACGAAGGCGCTTGAGGTGTTCGATAGGCCGATTATCCTGATTGCTGGCGGGCGAGACAAGGGCTGCGACTGGGCAGAGATTCGCGAGGCCGCTAGGGGCAAGATCAAGACAGTCATAGCGATTGGTGAGGCACGCGCGAGGATCGCGGCGGCGCTTGGCAACGACCTCCCAGTGCTGCCTAACCGGGGTGGTATTCCAGATATCGTTGCTCAAGCTGCGTCGCATGCCGCCAGTGGCGACGTAGTTCTGTTGTCGCCGGGGTGCATAATTTTCGAAATGTTCAAGGACTTCCGCGATCGAGGGAACAAGTTCAAGAAGGCTGTTCTCAATTATCTCGAGGGGAGGGGCCATGGCGTTGGCCAAGTCAGGTAGCATCTCCCGTCGGCTGATGGGTCTGGACGGAATCATCTTGTTGCTTGTAGCCATTCTGCTGACGGTGGGTATCATAACCGTCTTCAGCGCGACTATGCTTCGTTCTGCGAACGACTACAGCACCCCTTATTACTATATTGTAAGACACGGCATATCAGTCTTGTTTGCGGTGCTGATTGGGCTTGCAGTAGCGATGGTGCGGCTGGAAACCCTGCCGAGGTTGAGCTGGCCACTTATATTTCTGACAATTGGTCTGCTTGCGCTTGTCATGGTTCCGGGCGTGGGCGTGACCCACAGGGGTGCAACAAGATGGCTCGACCTTTATTACTTCACGTTCCAGCCGAGCGAACTGGCCAAGTTCACGCTACCCCTGTTCCTTGCATCAATGATATGTGCCCAACAGAACAAGCGGCATGGTTCGGCAAGGGTCCTCACGATAACGCTGCCTGTCGTCTTCCTCGTTCTTTTCCTCGTTGCTATTGAGCCTGATTACAGCACCACTGGCCTATTGGCGCTGATCTGTGGCTCGATCTATTTCGTGGCCCAAATGCGACTCAGACATATCGCGGTGCTCGCCGCGTTGGTGGTGCCATCTGCCGTGTGTGCATATCGTTACTCACATCACTTCGGGCAGAGAGTCGATGGTTTTGCGTCCTACCTCTTGGACCCCACAAACACCCCTTGGCATCTCAAGCAAGCCTTCACCGCTATGGGCTCGGGTGGGCTGTTTGGTATGGGACTTGGGAAGGGTATGCAAAAGCATCTCTTGCTCGCCGAGAGCTTCAATGACTTCGCCTTCGCATCGCTCGCGGAGGACGGTGGGTTCGTGGCAGCAGTCATAGTTATAGCTCTCTTTCTTACGCTTACTAGCAGAGCCTTGATGCTCAGCATGTCCCTGGACATCTACTTCGCGAGGCTTCTGGGCTTCGGGCTTGCGACAAGCCTCGGGCTTCAGAGTTTCATGAACATCGCGGTTGTTGTGGGGCTCATGCCCACGACTGGTATTAGCTTGCCC
>CAZKNE010000037.1:0-10268 GCA_964554005.1 uncultured bacterium
GCCAAGCACCCTGAAAAACTCGATGAGGCGCACCAGGCAGAGCTTTGCATAAAGCCCAGGATTGGCAAGAATAAACTGCTTGGCGAGGTGAACGTATTTGGCATTGCGTTGAACCTCGTCCTCGTTAGGCGCAAATCGTGGGAACTGCACCGTCTCGGGCCGGTTCACCGAAAACGGCGGCTTGCCGATGAGCCACTCGTAGGCTTTAGCCTCCTTCTCCTCCTTGTAGAATCGCTCATTGAAGCGATAGTTGTTCCGTTCCCAGAGATTCCAGCTCTTCGTCGGCATGATCACAACGCGGCCGAATATCTCGTAGTTCCTGACGACCCAGGGCACGAGGCAGAGGCCGATTGTTACCAGCAAAACCAGCGTTCCGGTGAGCCTGAAATCGCCTCGCCGCGGCCAGAGAATCGCCACAATGCCGACCGGAAGCATCCCCGCCATTGTCGATTTGGTCAGAAACCCCAGCGTCCAGACCGCGCCTGCAAGCGCGGCAAGCCACAATTGGGGCCGCTCCCTGAACCGAATGATCAAGTTGATGAATGCGGCGAAGAGAAACAAAAACAGCGTCTCGGTGAGCACCACGCCAGAAAAATAGATGAGCGCCGGATAAACCGCGAGAACCAACAGCGCAAGGAGGGCGGCTCTCTTCCCAAAGATGCCTCTTGCCACGTCGAACACAAGCCAACATGTTGCCACGCCCAGAATCGCCATTATCAGGCGATAGACCAGCAGGTTGCCCAGGCCCAGGAGGTAGTAGGAGAGGGCGAGAACAAGCGGGTTCAGTGGCGGGATGGTAACCTGTGGTATCCCCGGACGGATTAGGCCCCAAAGCCCCCCGAGCTCGCGGTATAGCTTGAACTTTTTCTTGACCCACTCCGGCTGGTTGCTAGGTGAATATAGAATGTCCGCAGATATCGAAAGTCCCCGTCCAGCGAGGAAGCTCCGCGCAAGCGAATCGTGCAGAAGCTGGTCCGGCCCAGGGATGAATTCGTGCGATGGCAGAGCGACCACAAAGCCAAGCCTGAGAAGCAAGGCAAGAAGCAGCAGCAAGAATTGTCCACGAAGAACACGAAGAGCCACGAAGCGACGCCAACTGCGCACAGGCCAGCTCTTATCAATCAACTTTGAATCTGGAACCTTGAACTTGGAACTCATCTTATGAATGACAGTATCCGTTCTAGCAGCACTCGGCTGTCTCGCACAAGATATGACGTGTCCCGCCAGCACCCGTAGATGCAGCCCCGGCAGGGCCTGATGAGCTCGGCAACCTTTCGGCTGTATTCCTCTGAACCGAAGAACTCCAAAAAATCGTCATCGAGCACGTTACAAAATGGCTTAATCTCGTCGCACGGCGAGAGCGATCCGTCCGGAAAGACCACGAAGTAGAGCCATCCGGCATCGCACGCGAAGCTATAGTCCCCCGTCTTCAACGCATGTTTTGACGCCTCGAGGAACTTCATTGAGGCGCCCACGCGCTTGCCTCGCCGCTTCATCTCGATCACCGCGTCGTAGGCCTCGTCGATAAGTGGTGCGTCATCTCGCCTGAAGGTCATCTCCTCAGCATAGCTGCGGATGAGGTTCTCCTGGTTGTCAGACGGGAGCAGATGCACTGGCACAAGGCTCGAATACGCGCCAAGCCCATCGACGAACTCGACGATTTGAGGCAGCTCTTCGATATTCTGCCTCGAGACGACAGTGTTGACGACGTTGACCGAGTTGGGCAGCCGCTTGACGACGTGCCTGATGGTGCTCACTGCGGAATCCCACAGGCCGTTGGAGCCACATATTTCGTCCTGCTTGGCGGCATCAAGCGTGTCGAGCGAGATTGTGAAATGCTCCGCCCCAGCATCTATCACGGCATCGATCCGCGCAGGCGTTACGATCCTAGCCCCCGTCGTCTGGACGCGAACCGCGATGCCCGCCTCAGTGAACGCTCTCGTAATCTGGGGCAACTCATCGCGCACAAATGGCTCGCCGCCGGTGAAGACGACGTTCGGCACACCGATTTTGCGCAAGCGCCTTGCGATCTCGGCGACGGTCTCGACCGGCGGCTCCTCGGCCACATTGCCGTATCTCCATATTGAGCACATCTTGCACTTGAAGATGCACCGGCGTGTTATGTAGTAGTGCACGTAGAACGGCCTGTGCAGCAGTTTCGACTTGAGAACGTCGGAGAATATCTTGAGTTTTCGCATGTCCCGGCTCTATCGCTTTCGATTAAGATCAGTTAGCAGCCCTAATCTATAGCCCCGGCTGGGTCTGGTCAATGGGCGGGGAGGGGGCGCCTCGGCCTCCTCAGACCACCCGGCTGAGGAGGCTGTCCAATAACTCAGTTGCTCGAGGTTTTGCTGTCCTCCTGATGAGGGAATCAGACAGATTGTCAAGATCAAGAGGTGCCATGCTCAGACGGACCTGGCCTCCCAAATGTGGCTATAGAACGACATCGACGTCATGTAGGGGTGCTGCTTGCTGCACCCTCGGTATGATTCGCCAAACGGACATAGGGCGGGGTAAGCACCGCCCCCTACGACTGCACAGCAACTTATTGGACAGCCTCTTCAGATCGGGAATTCACAGAATGCTAGCCTACTGGGCGATTACTGAGACTTGGCAAGACGGAAACCATAGTCATAGCCCCGGAGCCACGGGAAGTCCGCGAACCGGAAGGCGGAGCGGCAGGTCGAGGCGCTCCAATGCCAGCTGCCGCCGCGCAGGAGCGGGTTGACGCCACTAGCAGGCCCGGTGGGGTCGCTATCTGGGTCCGGCCGCGTGCCGTAGTAAGCAGCATCAAACCAATCCCAACACCACTCCCAAACGTTGCCATGCACGTCGTAAAGGCCCCAGGGGTTTGCCTCTTTCTGGGCAACGTTGTGAGTCTGGCTTCCTGAGTTACTGCTATACCACCCTGCACGGCCCAGATCGGATTCTGAATCGCCAGCAAAAAACCGTGTCGTGGTTCCAGCGCGACATGCATACTCCCACTCTGCCTCGGTCGGCAGACGGTAGCCGTTCGCACCGAAGTCGCACGTAACATCCGCGGAATCGATGTGATCACCATCGTGGGAGATGTTCGTAATTGTGTAACAACATGTCAGCCCCTCTATCTCGGACAGCGCGTTGCAGAACGCCATGCAGTCATACCACGTCACTTCTTCAACGGGATGATAATCGCCAATGAAATCACTATCGTTCCAGCCCATCACCTCTTCCCACTGCTTCTGTGTCACCTCCGTCTCGGACATCATGAATGCTGAGATATTGACCGTCCGCTGGGGCGCCTCGTTCTTATAGTGCCCCAACTCGTCAGTCGGCGAGCCCATAAGGAATGACCCGGCGGGGATCGAGAGCATGGTTATCGAGGGGCTAATCCTACCGTATGTGAAGGGCGCTAGGCTCAGGTCACTGGCCCACGTCCAGGTGCCCGGCTCGAGCAGCAGCGAGGCGAATTGATATTGACCGTCTTCGTAGATTGGGGGCATGGGCAGCGTGGAAGGCACCTCGAAGTATAAATGAGCGGTCATGTCGAACTGAGTCGGCATTCTCATCTCCGCGCTCCAGGGCACTATTGAGGCCACCCAGCCTGATGGACCCAGCGTGTAAATCCCTCCTGCGGGGGTCAACAGACCAACGCAAAAATCGAGGGCCGTCGAGGCGTCTGGGTTCTCGGCCTCTAAAGTAACCTCGATTGTATCCCCGGATGAATACGCGTCCTTGTCCGTGTCGATAGTTACTGTTGGCTCAGCCAGAGCCACTGTCGAGATGAACAGAGCAAACGTGAAAATCACACATAAAAAAGATGCTCTCATCGCTCTCCCTCCATTTTCAAGACGTTAGTGTTGTGCGTCCGTCGTTTGTGGACAAGATACACCGCCCACCCAGAACGTAAAACATTATTATGCCCTAAGTAATCGGCGTCTCGCAAGCGCAATCTACGGCTGACGCATATCGCCTGCTGCGAGAGCCTTCATGAATGAATGATGGTCTGGTATTGTCCTTGGCCGCACAGAATGATCAGCGAGCGTAGAGAGGGAGGCTGCACCATGATTTTCTTTGCGCTTATGACCACTTGCGTTTCTGCCTCATCGGTGGCAATAGTGTCATAGTATAGATTGATTAGGAATTGAGCACTTCTGCGGGAGGGTGTTTCGGTGAAGAAGTCATTTGTCATGGTGCTGATCTTACTGCTGTGCATTGCGTCGGTCGTAGTGGGGATAATGCTCCTGCGAAAGGAGAGCGCTCGTCCGAGGAGAAGCGCGCTCGACCGTCTAGCAAGCACATTCGAGGGGAAGTTTGCTAAGTTCGAGCCCAGAAGAGGGCCGAGCGTGGGCCTTGTCCGCATCTTTGGCGCGATAACGTTCGCGGAGTCTCAGGGCATGTTCCAGGCCTACCCACGAGGCGCGCTGCGGACGATCCGTGCGATTAGACAGCTCAGGGGAAACCCCAGCGTGAAGGCGATCGTAATCGAGATCAATAGCCCCGGCGGGACGGTAGGAAGCGTTCAGGAGATATGCCACGAGATAAAGCTCGCTCAGAAGGCGGGGAAGAAGGTGGTCGCTTCCGTCGCCGACATGGCTTTCTCGGGCGGCTACTACATCGCATCTGCCTGTGACAAGATCGTCGCCAACCCTGGCTCGTTGACGGGCAGCATCGGCGTCATCATCGCCGCTCCGGACTTGCAGAAGCTGCTCAACACAATTGGGATCAAGTTCAACGTCATCAAGAGCGGCAAACTCAAGGACATCGCGGCCTACTGGCGAGACATGACTGACGAGGAGCGCAATCTGCTCCAGACGCTCATTATGGACTGCTACCAGCAGTTCGTAACCGCTGTCTCGGAGGGCCGAGGCATCCCGATAGAGAAGCTGCTGCCGCTTGCTGACGGGCGCATCTTCTCGGGCACGCAGGCGCTTGATAATCACCTCATTGACAGCCTGGGCACGCTCGATGACGCGATCAACCTGGCAGCTAAGCTCGCGGGGATCAAGGGCAAGCCAAGTATCATCAGGCCCACGATCGAGCCATTTGAGCGTTTCTTCAGGTTCCTCGACGCCAAGTTCGGGAAGACGCCATCGCTCAAGGACATGGTGATGGGCGAGTGCGACTCGCCGATACAGTATCGTGCCAACCTCGGTTCTGCCCAGGCGGCTTATGCCTATCCGACCAATAGCGGCCAGTAGGAGGTGCGCGATGCAAAGTGAATTCGCGCTGCCCTACGAGAATATGAGTCCGCTAGAGAAGCCTGAGGGGGCTCTTGCGATACTCTACAACCAGCTGGCCTCTCCAAAAAAAGCCGTTCAAGCTCTCGTTGAGAGAAGGCCCTACTGGCTCGCGTTCTTCGTCATAGTTCTCTCCGTGTTGAGCAGAATGACAGCTGGACTTCTCTCGCCATCCAGTCCCCTTGTATTCGGCGCTGGATCGCTGTTTGCGCTGCTGTGTATAGCACAGTTTTTCGTTACAGTTATCTTCACGATCGCCGCCGCGAGCATCTATCATTTCGCCGCTACCAATGAGTTCAAACTCGGCGACGTCAGGGTGCTTTTCTTGCTGATCGCGGTCTGCTTTCTGCCGGGCATATTCTTCGCCCCAATTACACTTCTGCTTTATGGACTCCCGGCGGCCGCTGCGACCGCGGTCTGGACTGTGTGTGCCATTGGGCTGTGGGTGTGGAGCTTTGTCTTGCAGATAATTGCTGTCAAGAATTATTATGAGATTTCTGGCGGAAGGTCGTTTTTTGCCGTTATCTTGCCATTTATACTGGTGGGAGCTATGGGAGCCGCGGTCTTCGTCCTGATGTTCGCCTATTTAGTAGGGTCAATTAGAGGGCTTGTGGGGTAACGAGGTCCAGAGACGTTGCCCAATAAGGTTCCTGCGCTCTTCTCAGACAGGCACAGGTGGCTCAAGATCGGCCTGCCCGGCACCCTGCTGCTCGCGATGTGCATCTATTCTGCCACCGCCGGCCCAGAGCGCATGCCGAGATTCGCGGACTACCTGAGGGACACTGCTCATTTTGACGGGACAAGCCTCTTAGTTCAGTTCACCCAGATCAAGCGCTACGACGGCCCCAACAGGTTCACCGTGCAGGACATCTGGGGCAACAGGATCGAGGTCATTGGAACCATACCGCCCGGGCAAATGGGCTGTTTCATCTCGTTCGAGGCCCTTTTCAAGAAGCCCGGCTACCTGGTGCTGGGCAAGAAATGGCACATTTATAGCTTGGATACCTTGAAGCTCGTCGTCTCCGCCATCGCTCTTGCCGGTGTGGCACTGTTCTTCTTGCGCCGTTTCAGGTTCAATCCGAGTCTGTTTCGCTTCGAGGAGAGACAATAATGCCAGACCTCTTGACCCATGCCCTTGTGGGCTACTTCACGACAAGGCCGAGGCGCTACCGCGAGCTGTTCTTCGTGGGGCTTATCCTGCCAGACCTGCTCGGCCGGCTGCCCATGGTTTTCTACAAGAAGTCCTATTGGTTCATCAGCCCAGGACACACCCCCATGGGTATTCTGCTCGGCGCATATCTGATGACTTTTCTCTTCGAGCCGCCAATCAGAACCGTTATTTTCAGGAACCTACTCGTTGGCGCCTCGATCCACATTTTCCTGGACATGCTCCAGCGGCACCTTACCGATGCCTACTTCTGGTTTTTCCCGTTTACGTGGAAGACTTTTGAGATTCCTCTCTTTTGGCCTGACAAATCAATATACGCTATCCCCTTCGTTCTGGTCGCTATCGGCGTGGTTTACTTGGTTCGGCGGAAGCTCGCGAAGTCGCGAGCCTCAAAGAGCGAGTAGTCACGATTGGGCGGCTTGCTACCTGCGGGTTTCCTTTTCCTTCGTGCTCCTTCGTGTTCTTAGTGGATTCTATTGTCGCTACCCTTTGGGGGGAAACTCCTGATGAGCGCCGGCTTGCAATGCGTCCCCTATTTGGGGAATATGAGTCGCGACAGGTAGGCTGCAATCGCGACGGCACCTGTCGCAGCTTGGTCGTGTTGGGGATGCTATGAGCTTTTGGGAGGAGATGAGAATGTATCGGAAAGCCGGATTCCTGATTCTGTTGGTGTTGCTGGCGCTGGCCGGACCCTCGGCCCTCGCTGAAACGCAAGACTGCAAGTGGGATGAGACGCCAGTCTTCTGTGCATCGACCACTTGGTATGACATCGCCCGCGAACGCGGCGTCAAGTCGTTCGACAATTTCGCAGACGAGGAGATCACGAAGTTCATCGGCCAGCGTTACGTTGATGGAAAGGTCGAGACGAAGGACTGGTTCGATGCGTCGCTCCTCTTCGACGCTGCGTGTTTCCTGGCGGGTGGGGAAGAGGACGCTGGGAAGCGAGCTCGGCTGCTCATGATTGCGCTTAAGGCCGCTGAACAAACGATGAAACAGAACCCGGACAACATTGAGATCGGCCTCACCGCGAGCAGAATGAAGCCGGTAGATAAGTGGTTCTGTGGCATAATTTTGAGGTTGATCGAGAATCCGGGCACGAGCTTCAAGTATGCCGCCATTCGGCAATATAACATCTATAGCTTGCAGCTCGCTTTGGGAGATAAGAAGGCCGCCAAATCTGCCATTGAGGAAGCTTACATCCTGTGCCCCAAGGACGTTATCATCCGAAATGCTGTCATCAAGCTGCGGACGGAGATGAAGGATTTCGCCGGGGCGGCCGAGGCGGTAAAAGAGGAAAAGACCCCCACGGGTGACATGTGGGCCATATCGGCCGAGGCGACAAAGGCCCAGCGCCTGGGCGACATAGATTTCAAGGAAGGCCAGTTCGACAAGGCGCGTTCGGAGCTACTGAAAGCGTGGGACGCGCTTGACCGGCTCCAGAAGAAGAAGGAAGAGCTCGGCTTCCTGGGCGTGCCCATCGTTGATCTCTCTCGCAACCGCTGCGCCACGAGTCTCGGCCTGATTGCGCTCAAGCAGGGCGATATTCAGGAGTCGCGGCGCTGGCTGAAGGCATCGCTCACGTTCGACATGTTCATGGAGTATAAGGGCTACGACATGCGGCTGGTCAAGAGGGCAGTCTCTGTGCCAGCCCTGAAAACCGAGTGTATCGAGTATCTCGAGGCGGCGAGCGTCCTCGGGACCGACAAGATGAAGGACGAGGCATTTGCTATGCTCAAGGCCCTCAGCCCGGACGTTACAAAGAAGGACCTGCCGGGTGTTTCCATTGAGGCAAGCGTCCCCAGGCAGCTCATCAACATCGCAACCAAGTGCGAGGATGCAAAAAAATCGCTCTCAGACGGGGACCTCGAGAAAGCCCAAAAGATGCTCTTGGACGTTTGGGCTAAATACCAGGCGATCATCGCGGACGACAAGCTCGCCGGCATTGCATACAAGAACGGCGTCGCCTCACTGCGGAACGATTGTGCGACCATGCTTGGCCTGGTGGCACAGGAGCAAGGCGACCTCTACAAAGCTGCGTATTGGCTCCGGGTATCAGCCAAAGATAGTGAACAGGGGCACCCGCCGAAGGTTTACCACTTGGACTTGGTGGAGAAGCTGAGTTGGGAGCCTTCGCTCAGAACGGACTGCACTAGATACCTCGAGCTCGCATCAATGGCCAGCGCCGAGCGGACCAGGATGAGGGCGAAGGAGCTTTTGGACAAGCTCAAGAGCAAATAGCGGGACGGCAGATGTGCAGCCGATGGGGTTCAGCGCTGCCGATACACTCTCGAACAAGTGATTGAAGCGTTTTGTCATGGTAGTGAAAACCGGCGACAACTGGCTTTAGATCGTCAGGTAACTTCCTATACCCCCAAAGGCACCGACGCTTCGTCTCCTCAAGACTGTTTCGAGCAAAATAGTAAGGTAGATTTACATCGAAGAAGGAGATCGTGTCCGCATCTCTCAGGACGTCGGCATCTGGATCGCCACCTGTTTCGTGATGGCACACGAGGTAGAACACTCGTTTGGGCAATAGGTCAGGCACCCCGCAGCGCCTCATTTCCTCATCTAGTATCCTCCCGCTGTTCAGCGCGTGAGCTCGTTTGAATGCATCGTAACTTTCGTAATCCTCACGCCTGACTTTTCGCTTCTCGACAGCTCTCTCAATGTCATGACCCAAGGCAGCTATTTGCAGAGCCTCATCAGCGTCAGGCTTCAATTTGAGCAACCAATGCAGCGTGTTTTGGGAATGGGCGATATCTTCAGGAACGGTGGACCCTTTGATAATCTGCTCGATGTTGTTCTTCAAATCAGCGATGCTCATTCCAGTGCAAAAGCATGACCCTCCTGACGTTTTCCACGTTCATCACCAATGCGATTAAGACAAGGGCTGCGACAGGCTGGCTGAATAAAGCCCCAAGAAACACTACGAACATCCTGAGGTCGCGGCCAATTCTGAGGTAATGCCGCCCCGGCCTTAGTTTTCTCTTCATAAAGCCGTCGTATTTGTCGGCTGTGTAGCTATTGATCAGCGTGCCAATGATGGCCAAGAAGCCCGTGAGTATCACACCAAAGCTTGCGTTGGGGTAGGAGGCGTGCCAAGTCAGGCCGAAGAGAAGAAAGGCATCTGCGTAGCGGTCCAAAACAGCGTCGAACCAAGCACCGAACTCGCTCGCCTGCTGTTTGAGCCTCGCTATCTCACCATCGCAGCCATCCACAATAGAAGAGATCTGGGCGAGTGCTCCTCCGATCGCCAGAGCTGGGTAGCCCGTTACGAAAAACAACAGGGCACCTGCTATCGAAAGTGCGAAAGATATGAGGGATACGGCGTTGGGAGTCAGGCTGGTTCTGAGCAAAAGCCTGGTGATCCGGATAGAAAGCGGTCTGTTCAAGTGCCTGGAGACAGGGCCATCAGAGAACTTGTCCAGCCCGGCAATGAGTCTGCGTTCAGCTTTCCTGAAAGCCTCATCGTCGTCCACATCGATCCACCAGCAGCCCCCTATGTCAAAGGCCTTCGCCTTCCCCTCCTCGGCCATCGCCCTTATCCCGCCTGAGAGCGTGCTATCCCCTTTGTTTATGCTTTTTTCGAGCGCTGCAAATATCCCCAGGGAGCAAAGAAACACTCCTGTATCATACGCGTTGTATCTCTCTATGTTCTTTCCTATGTCGAGAATCCTACTATCTCCAACCAGAACCTTGGTGGCATCGTCCACATCAACGTTCGGGTTGCCCTTGATATTGTGATCTACGGCGAGAATCACCTCACCGTCGCCGATTGTCTCCTTTCTGAGTTTCACCAGTATTTGTTCGTCAAAGATGTGGTCCGCCATCAAGAGCACAAAATCATCTGTCAGTAGGCTCTTGGCCTTGTGAACAGACAG
>CAZKNE010000037.1:10278-10913 GCA_964554005.1 uncultured bacterium
CGACGTGAGTGATGCTTACTTGCCGCCTATCGGCCAATTGATCGAGGAAGCGTCTGACTCTCTCGCCCTGGTAGCCAGTTACGACACAGAACTCCGACAGGCCAGCGCCTTTCGCGTTCAGTATAACTCGCTCGATAAGTGGCAACCCCAGAAGGGGGATGAGGGGTTTCGAATCGCCCCTAGGCGACAGTCTGCTTCCCCGCCCAGCCGCGATGATGAGGCATTTCATGCTCGATCTTCTCTTCTCCGTTGATGAAGTCTTCTGTCATCTGATATGCCTCGTCATCGGTGAACTGCATTGGAGGATGCTTCATAAAATACGCTGAAGGAGCGTAAAGAACACCTCTCTCGCCTCTTTCCAATGCCAGCTTGCAGCACCTGATGGCATCTATGACAACACCCGCGGAGTTGGGTGAGTCCTCGACAGAGAGCCGTAGCTCGAGCGATATCGGCACATCGCCGAATATCCTAGCTTCTGCCCTGATGAAGCAGACTTTGTTGTCCTTTTGCCATGGCACCCAGTCGCTGGGGCCAATGTGGATGTTCTCATACTCGAGCGGCGCCTCCATCTGCGACTGCACTGCCTCGGTCTTGGACGTTCGTTTGGAAGCCAAGCGGTTTCTATCGAGCATGTT
>CAZKNE010000038.1:0-7635 GCA_964554005.1 uncultured bacterium
TCTGCGAATGCTCGCTTACCCAAAGGTCGTTGATCCCGTTCCCGACAGATATCTTGCCCTTCGCGCCCCAAAACTCCAGTGCGAAGTAAAAATATCCTCTCCTGCCGCCCACCTCCACGTTGGCCTTTATCCCACTCTCGAGCGACAGCGTCGCGGTCGCCGAATCCTCTATCGGAAGTCTCGTGGAACGTTGGACGAAGCCGATCACGGAGCTCACATCGCCAGCGAAGAAGCGAATCAGATCGAATAGGTGCGTCCCATCGTGCAGCAGGGGCCCGCCACCCACTAAGGACAGGTCGCTCTTCCAGCTCTCTTCGTCCGGGACCCCACAGAGCATCGCACCCCAGATGCTTCTCAGCGGGCCGATAACGTCGTCCTCGATAAGCCGCTTGGCGGCAATGAATCGCTGGTCCCAACGCCGCTCGTGGTTTACCGTCAGAGCCACGCCGTTGCTCTCGCACTCGCTGATCATCTCATCCGCGTCCGCAAGCGAGAGCGCAATCGGCTTCTCGCAGAGTATTCCTTTAACGCCACAGTTGGCCGCCTCGATGACTATGTCCTTGTGCGTGCTGGTCCATGATGCCACGGAGATGATGTCCGGCCTCTCCTTGGCCAAGAGCTCTCTGTAATCGAGATAGAGCCGGTCAACGCCCTGATCAGCCCTGAACGACGCAAGCCGGTCTGGGTCGATGTCGCACGCGCAGGTTATATCGGTATGCTCACATCCGGCGAAGGCGCCGGCGTGCGTGCATGGTTTTCGCCTGTAAGGGTCTCTCGCAAGAAGCGCGCCCACACGTCCGCAGCCCACAATCCCTACTTTTAACCTAGCCATGTCTCTCTAGTGGGACTTTTTAGCCAATTTGTCAATAACTTAGATGCCATATAAGCTTTCACGTTGCAGCAGACCCCGGTCTTTCAATCAGGTCCTCATCTCACTCGCCGTTGAGCCATCATCGCAACGACGTGAATGGCATCCCAACTGGACCCGAACGGAGGAGCGTATGGCAGATCGAGCTGCATCAGGTCCTTCACGGACAGCCCTCCGTGGATGGCCGCGACGAACGCGTCCATTCTCGCCACGACGCCCTCCTGGCCGACCGCCTGAGCGCCGAGAAGTCTGCCGGTCGCCGGATCGAAAACCACCTTCAACTTCAGGGGCTTGGCATTGGGGTAATAGCTAGCGTGAGAATGGCCCATGAATGCCTGGCCCGCAGCCTGAAGGCCGCATTTTTTCGCCGCTCGCAGCGTAAGTCCGCTCGAGGCAAAAACCAGCCCGAAGGCTCCGGAGATGCTAGTTCCGAGAATGCCCGCGAATCGCGAATCGGCGCCCGCGGCGTTCTCGCCAGCGACTTTCCCCTGCTTCTCCGCCACAGTGGCGAGCGGCGCGTAAGTTTCCTCGCCCGTTACGATGCTCCTGGCAAGGCAGCAATCACCGGCCGCGAAAACGTCCGGGGCAGATGTTAGCTGGTGCTCATCCACGACCACGGCGCCGAACTCGCCCGTGTCGATGCCCGCGGCCCTCGCGAGCTCGACGTTTGGCGAGACACCCAGCGAGAGAATGACAAGGCCGGCATCAAGAGCCTGCCCGCCCGCCCGCACACCATTGACCCGGCCACCAGGGCCGCAGGTGATCTTCTCCAGCGGAGAGTTGGTCAGCACCTGCACGCCGTTTTTCTCCAGATGCTGCTGAACTATCGCCGCGATGTCCGGGTCCAGGCTGACAAGAATGTTCGGGAGCATCTCGACCACCACCACCCGAACCCCGAGCCGAGCCAGCGCCTCGGCCATCTCAAGCCCGATGTAGCCCGCTCCGACGATGACCGCGCGACTTGGGGAACGCTCCTGAATGTATTCCTTGATCCTTGTGGCGTCCCCGATGTTTCTGAGCGTGAACACGCCCTCCGCCCGGACTCCCTCAACTGGCGGCAGCTTTGGCGAGGCACCGGTCGCCAAGACCAGCTTGTCAAACCCAAGCTCATATTCCCTGTCAGCGTCGAGGTCCGCACAGACAAGCGATCTCCCCTCGGCGTCGATGGAGATAGCCCTCTGCTTGAGCCGCAGGTCAATCCCCATCTTGTCTCTAATGACCTTGGGCTCGGCGAACGTAAGCTCCCTGATGTCTTGGACCTCACCACCGATAAAGTATGGCAGTCCGCACGGTGAGCTCGACGAGTATATCGACTGTTCAAGGACAGTTACCCTCGCTCGCCTGTCTATTTTCCTGGCAGCGGTCGCGGCGCCAAGTCCGGCAGTTTGCGCCCCAATCACGACAATTTTCTTACCGTCCGTCAACGTCATTACCTCACTTAGTCTGGCCATTCTATAGTCTAACGATGACCCCCAAAACCGTCGAAACGGAAAATCTTGACTGGAGGGTCAAATCTGTAAACAATCCGCATGGTTATCGTGGCGTTAGTAGTATGCCTCGAGGCGGATGTTTTGCTAATCCGTTTAATACAGCAATCGAACGCGGAGATGTTTGGTTGATTTTGCGGATTTTCTAGCGATCTCCGGGTTTGAGTATGCCCGCCCGCTCCGAGAACTACAATGACGAACTATTGCTTTAGAGTGTAAGCTGTGTTGGAGGTAATCTTATGTTAGAAGGTTTTGATCCTAACAACACTGTCGTAGTTGTTGGCGCAGGGCCCGCCGGGATGTCGGCCGCGGTCTATGGCGAGAGATCAGGAGTGAACGTTGTATTGCTCGAGAGGATAAGCCCCGGCGGTCAGATAGCGACAACGCATAGGATCGACAACTATCTCGGGTTCCCAGTCGGCACATCCACCTTCGCGCTCGTTGCTAAGTTCAAGGAGCACCTCGCCTCGTGTGGTGTCGAGGTTACTTCAGCAAATGCGGCCAAGATAGTGCCGGGGTCGCTTTTGACCGTGGAGACTACGAGTGGAGCTGCGTACCAATGCCGGGCTGTGATTGTCGCTACGGGAGCGCGTCCGAGGCTTCTAGGGGTGCCGGGAGAGGGGAAGCTCTTTGGCAGAGGAGTCTCTACATGTGCGGTCTGCGACGGCAATTTCTTTAAGAACCAAGACATCGCCGTGGTTGGGGGTGGCACGACCGCCGTGGAGGATGTCATCTATCTTTCCCACATAGTCAGGAAAATCTATCATATCCACAGACGCGATCAGTTGAGACTCGCTGGCGAGATGTCCAATGAGCTGTCCAAACTTAAGAATGTTGAGCGGGTCTTCAGCCACACGGTCGATAAGATCGTGGGTGAGGACGAGGTCGAGGCGATACAGGTCAAAAGTCGCAAGGATGGCAGCGTTCGGGAGCTTGCGGTGAGCGCGGTATTCGTCTCCGTTGGCATAACGCCGAACACGGAGTTCGTTCAGGGTTTTCTGGAGATGGACGATACGGGGTTCATTGTCGCCAATGATAATATGTCCACATCTGTCAAGGGCATCTTCGCTGCGGGCGACGTCAGGACCACAATTCTCAGGCAGGTCTGCACGGCGGTCGCGGACGGCGCCATCGCCGGAATCTCTGCCGCAAAGCTGATAACGGGCATAGCCCTGGCTTGACGTGCGAATAACGGCCGCTATCCCTTGCTACAACGCGGAGAGGTTCATCGGCGGCTGCCTCGAGTCGCTGATCGCACAATCCCGGCCGCCGGACGAGATCATTGTTGTTGACGATGGCTCGAGCGACCGGACGGCCGAGATACTGTCATCACACCGCGATGTGAAGGTCATAACGCTCAAACAGAACAGGGGCGTCGCGCACGCCCGGAATGTTCTCATAAACAACGCATCAGGCGAAGTCATCGTGTTCATCGATGCGGATGCAATCGCCGATCTGAACCTCGTTCAAGAACTCGGAGGCGCCTATGAGGCGGGCGTGGCGGGCGTGGGCGGGCGGGCGATTGAGCAGAACGGAGATTCTCTCGCGGACAGGTGGCGTAGGCTCCATGCCTCTCAAGGCTACGGGAACGAACACAAATCCAATGTCGCGTTCCTCTGGGGCGTGTGCAGCTCGTATCTCAGGGACGTCCTGCTCGAGGCGGGCGGGTTCGACGAGCGCTTCCGGACCAACGGTGAGGACACCGAGATGGGCTTCCGCCTCGAATCGATGGGCAAGCGGCTGGACTACAACCCAAAGGCGATCGTGCACCATCAGCGAACTGACACCATCATCAGCCTCTGCAAGATGATGTTCCGCTGGTATTACTGGGGCTACATCGCCATGCGCAAGGTCCGAGGCGCTGCGTTTTCCTTCTACATCAAGACGTGCATCAAGGTCCTCCTACGCAACATCTACACCGACCTGGTCCAGGAGAAATCCCCGCGACTCGCGTTCGTGTCCGTTCTAATGTCCCGCGTCGAGCTACTAGCCACGCTCAAGGCTGCGCTCACGGCACGACGCGTTCTGAAACAGAGACCTTGACCTGAACGATGCGAGGATGGGCGCTCAACGCCGATTGGGGGGATTGTCCTTGAAACTTCGGGGTCAAATTGTTACAAGTGCATAACTCCACTGAGGAGCAATCTTCTTCACCAATCATCAAGGAGTGAACATGGGAGTTAGTAATTGCATGACTCGTAGCTTAGTTGTATCTCTAATCTTGGTCGCTTTGCTCTCCACCTGCTTGCTCGCGGCAGAGAGCGAGCCAGCCAAAGTGGCGCCGGACTTCACCTTGACGGATGTGAGTACTGGCAAACCTGTCTCTCTCTCCGATTTCAAGGGCAAGGTCGTGGTGATAGACTTCTGGGCCACGTGGTGCATCCCTTGCCGCAAGGCGCTGAAGTTCTACGAGAAACTTTGCCGTGAGAAGCGCAATGAGGGACTGGTCATCATCGCTATTTCGATAGACCACAGAGAGAAGAAGCTGAAAAACTACATCAGTAAACACCCAATTAGCTTCTATGTTCTTCACGATCCGGACAAGACAGTTATGAAGAAGTTCAAAGTGTTCAAGATCCCAACGACATACATTATTGATAGAGATGGGACGATACAGAGCAAATACATCGGCATCATAGAGAAGGTTATCAAAGCGAGAGTGGAGGAGCTGCTCAAGTGAGACGGAGAGGTGGAATGCTGAGCCATCGCCTGTTGGCGCTTTTGGCGTTTCTTTTGCTGGCGCTAGGGCTTTGCCAGGGCTGTGCGACGGTCAAACCCTACCAGATGGAGTTTCTGACCGACCCGATCATGCTTTTTGACGAGATAAATCCGGATGCCCCCACTCTTGAGTTCCTCGTTTTGGGGGACATGGAGAAGGCGTGGGTCACTGGGGCCGGTGCAAGTGGCGGCGGATGTGTAAGCTGCGCAGGCAGGTAAGGAGTACTTATGACAACGAAATCTGCCGCTAGCAGTTCTGTGTTCGGCCTATGCGCCTCCGTATCCCTATATGTGGTCATACTGCTTCTGATAAGCGTGGACGGCTATTGCACGCAGGATCAGTTCGTTTACAACTATTTTTGCTATCGCGACGAGAACGACACTATCAACGAGGCGTTCTCGCTCCGGCTTGACAAGCAGATTCTGAGGAAGACCAAGCTGAAGTTCTCGTATCTACACTCGGGCACGAGATACTGGAAGGTCCCATCGTGGGAGCCACCCACCAGGCGTTACTCACACGGCGACCAGTATTCGTTCAACGTCGAGCAGAAGACGTTCAAAGACGGCAAACTCACGCTCGGATACGTTTTTACCGACCACGCCATAAGGCTGACAGACGCTTATCTCATCCACGAAATGGAGGAGAAGGCCAAAGAAGACAGCAACATCGGCCCGCTGCGCAAACCGAGGTCGAGCTCGTTCAACATCACCTACTCGCAGCCTTTTTTCGACCAGGACACGACGGTCGAGGTTACCTATTCCCACACCGACGCTGATCTCACGCCATACTGGGAATACGACATCAAGACGCTGAGGTATCTCAGCGACAGGACAACCTCATATACCAACTCCGTTACGGCAACGGTAACGCAGATATTGACCCAATACACAACTTGCCAAATTACGGGGTCCTATGCGACGCAATCAGACCTCCCAGCAACGCAGTCATATTCGGCGAGCTTGCATCAGTATTTGCCGAGTAGAACGTCGCTCCAGCTTTATTACCGCTACTCGCTGGATGACGATGCCTTCTACACGAACACCGTGGAGGCAAAGGTCTATCAGTATGTAACTGATGAGATAATCCTGTTGGCGAGGTTCCGCTACCACAACGAGGATGATCCAAGTTTGGACGCGGCAGAGGAGAAGAGGCTTCAAGAGCAGCAGGAGTATGGAGGGGACCTAAGCGTCAGCTTGTTTCCGTGCCGAACGACCATGGTTGGGGGAGGCGTCATAATCGACGTTCTGGGGCTTGCTAGCAACCCCACGTGGCTTGGTGGGGACTATCTTGACAAGATCAATCTCGACATCCGCTACAACCACTACAGGTACAACAGCAGGTTCGATCGGGACCAGTATCTTGACGGGGACATGTATAACGCAGGCCTAGGCTTCTTGTTCTAGAGCGTGGTAGGCGTTCCGAGCCTCGAGCCGCACAGGAGCAGCTCAGGAGCCGTATCTATATGTGAACCCCATGAAGTCCAGGAGAGTCAGCAGGAACTGGTTCGCTGTGATCCGACACAGGCCGCCTCTCTGGCACGAACGCTCGGAGTAGCCGGCAACGTTGTCCGCCAATACATCAGGACCGTATATAGTAATCGGCACGGGGTCCGCCGTGTGGTCGCCAACCTCGCAAGGCGTGGAGTGGTCCGCGCCAAGCGCAACATAAACGTTCTCGTCGATCTGGGACAGCACCAGACCTAACATCTCGTCGATCTTCTCGATGAAGTGCATCTTGTCCAGTGGCCTGTTGTCGTGCGACAGGATGTCAGTCCCCTTCACGTGCAGCACGACAAGGTCGTGGACCTTGAGCGCCTCGGTCGCGTATCTCGCCTTGTCTTCAAGTATCGTGTCAACATTGGCAGTGAAACGAGGCGACGTGAAGATGTCAAAACCGGCCATCCTCGCCACTCCCAAGACCGTGCTCTCGCCCGCTATGCACGCCCCCTGAAGCCCAAATCGCTCCGTGATGCTCCGCATTTTGAGCGCAGCGCCGGCGCCTCGCGTAAGGACTATATTCGCCGGCGGTTTGCCCGCCTCGATGCGGGCCTTGTTCGTTGGATGGTCCTTTAGTATCTCGTGCGACCGCTCGACGAACTTGTTCACTGTATCCGCTGTTCGCTGCGCAAGCTTCAGCCCAGGCTCTGACGCCTCGCACCTTCGCACCCTCTCGCCGACGTGTGCCGGGCCAGGGTCGGTGTCCGTAATCTCCGGAGAGAGCTTCTCGCCGCGCAGAACAAGGACCGCCCGATGCTCCGTCGCCTCTTTGAAGATAACCTCTATATCGTCCGCAATCTTGAGGCCGTTGAGCTCGCTGGCAAGCCGGCTCGCGCCTTCCCGAATGCGGCCAGCCCTTCTGTCCTTCACACGCATCTGGTCATCGACAGTCGCAAAGTTGCAGCGAAGTGCGACGTCCTGAGGCTCCAGCTTAATGTTGATTCCCGCCGCCTCGATCGGGCCTCTGCCCCAGTAAGTCCTGAGCGGGTTATAGCCAAAAAGAGCCAGGTGTCCTACGTCAGTCCCAACCCGAATCCCAGGCGCCAGCGGGTCCATAAGACCGTT
>CAZKNE010000038.1:7645-10902 GCA_964554005.1 uncultured bacterium
CGGGGTCCTGCGGCCCAACTTGTAGATCGGACGGTCACCCAGACCATCCTGAATAAGCAGCAATCCCTTCGATTTCCTCACCGCACTCTCACCTCATATCACATAGTGCCGTCGATCCCCAACAGACCTAATCGAATCCTCGCCGCGATTCGTGAAGCCAAAATGCAAGCCGCCACGCCAACGATACTTGTATCAATCGCTCCAAACACTATATCCGCTCCGATCAGCCTTATCCCGCGCCCCGCCGACCTTCAGCGGAATCCACGGCACAAAGCCTAAGAAAACCGTCGTCAGACCGACCAATCGCACATCATGGATCTCGAGGCGTGCAGACCACTATGAGGACTGAAAGACAACAGTGCTCCGAAAGATATGGCGGACGCGACTGGCTACAATCTCGTTCTGATTCATCGCCGCCAGCCGCAATTGCTCAATCAGGCTAGAGCCTGGACTAAGTAACGTCGCCACATATCTTCTTGGGGCAGACCATCTCGCTATAAGTACAAAGATGCGCCCGATACTTACACACTTCCGCAGACTGCCTGCTGTCGTGCTCTAGTTGATGTCTGGGTCACGCAAGCGCGCAGTACCCCATCCGAAAACAGGGCTTACGCGCTCGCCGCATTGCCCGCTACGAGTCTATCGATCGCGGTCTTGCGCTCGATTGACCCAAAACACCTACTTAGCTCTCGTCCAGTCGCAGATTCGCTGCTCGAAGGCCCTTAGGCCCTTGCTCCGTCGTGAAATCCACCTTACTACCCTCGCGAAGAGAATCATAATCGGTTCCCTGCACGGCAGAACGATGGAAGAAGATTTCGTTGCCATCTTCCGCGCGAACAAACCCGAAACCACGGTCTCTGATCAATCTTTTAATCTCACCTTTCAAATCAATCACCTCCTTTCGTCAAAGCCACAAAGCTATGTAATAGTGCATATTAGCTGCAAGGCAGTATTCTGAGTCATGGATATGAATTTGGATTCGCCAATTAAGCAAAAGGGGGGAAACTCGGCCTGTTACTTTGGTTCCAAAACCAGTTTGGAGACAGCAGTCAGCTCGGGGTTGCTTCCGCTACCTCCCCGACAACATCGACATCTCACCAACACCTTGGCTTAACCAGGACAACTCTCCTGATCAAACACATCCTTCTCACAGTTTTCCGACCTATTCAGCCAGATTACACATAGTGTCTTGCCTCCCCGACCTCAGACATCTGTTGTCGAAGAAGGTTCAAGACCAGTAACTCACTAAACAGAACAATAAGTCCACGGATATGCAATGTCAAGTGCAATCTTAAAAATCTTTCCACTAAACCAAACATTGCGGGCAATAAAATGGGCCAAAAAACGGGATTCGACAAGCTGCGCAACCACAACAGCGCACGAGACGTGCCCATAACCAGCCTCCAAAGCCGCCGTGCACTCAGGAGAGTTTGTTTGTTGCTCGCCGAAGCAACATACGCCTACTGAACTTCTTGAGGCGCCATGCGAACGAGTAGCGAGTTTTCCTCAACGCCTTTCGGTATAGCCTAGCGAGCTCGGCCGGCGTAACATTCTCGAGCGCTATCATCTGCGTGGACACGCTGTTATAGTTCTGGTCGCTCGTGTCAATCAGCAGGTCTCTCTCGACGCAATAATCATAGAGCGGCGAGCCAGGGAGCGCCTTTGGAAAATTGAACTCCGCATAGTCCAGCTTGAGTTTCCGCGCAAATCGTATTGTTTGCTCGATGGTCTCAATTGTCTCGGTCGGGTAGCCAAAGATAAAAAATCCCATTGTAAGTATCCCCCGCGCTCGCGTCGCGGCCATGGTGGACTCGATGTCAGAAAGCTTGGTCTTCCTGCCACAGAAGTTGAGCAATCGCTGGTTACCGAACTCAATCCCATACATTATCAGGCCACATCTGGCTTTTTCGAGCCAGTCGAGCATGTTGGCGGATATTCTGACCGGCCGGCCCATACACGCCCACTTGAATCGATCGTAGCCTCGTTCGATCATCCCCTGGCAGAGCCTAATCGCCCACTTTTCGTTCAGAAGGAGCAGGTCGTCAGGGAACAGGAGCATCCCAATGTCGTATTCTTTTGCGCATTTGCCGATCTCGTCGAGCACGTTCTCGACCGACCTTCGCCGCTGCACGTTCCAAAGGTAACTTGAGGCGCAGAAATGACAGTGAAATGGGCACCCCCGCGTAGCCGTTATCGTAACAACCTTGTCGTCCGGGCGCGTGAAGCCAAAGATGCGCCAGTGGTAGTCATGCATGGGGAGCAGGTCCCTTGCCGGAAACGGCAGATTGTCGAGGTTTTTGATAAACGGGCGGTCCTGATTGACGACTATCTTGCCGTTTATGCGGTGGACCAGCCCGGGTATGCCTGACAGGTCTGTGCCTCGTTCGAGCGCCGAGAGGAGTTCCAGCGTCGCGTACTCGCCCTCGCCTCGGACGCAGAAGTCTATCCAGGCGTGCTCTTGCATCATTTGCTGATACAAGAAATGAACGTGCGGGCCGCCGAGGACAATCTTGGCCTGGGGCAGCGCCTCGTGGAGCAGCTTGCCGAGCATGACGGTGGAGTTGTGGGTCCCGGACACAACCGAGATGCCAACCAGGTCCGGCTGTGAACTGCGAACGCGAGCCACCGTCTGGGCGTGGTCGAGTCCGAGATTCGTCGCATCGAGCATATCGACGTCATAGCCGTTTTCTCTGACAAATGCTGCGATGTACGCAAGGCCAGCCGGCGGCAGAGGCGCGAGGTTCTTACTGAGGGAGGGAGGGTTTACGAGGAACAGCCGCATAGCTTGTTACTTGCGGGCCCCCGAGCGCAGATATTTGAAGAAGGGCGAGTCCGGGGCGACCACCAGCGTGGTTCTGTTATCAACAGTTTTCTTGTAGGCCTGAAGCGTCCGCCAGAACTGATAGAACTCCACGTCTTGAGAGAACGCCTCGGCATATATCTCTGTTGCTTTGGCGTCGCCCTCGCCCTCGGTCGTCTTGGCTTGCTTGTAGGCCTCGGCCAGAATGACCGTTCGTTCCTTGTCGGTCTCGGCCCTGATCTCTGTCGCCGTCTGCCGACCCTCTGCGCGATATTTCTTCGCCTTGCGCGACCGCTCGGCCTCCATTCGCTCAAAGACAGCTCGCTCGTTCTCAGCCGGAAGGTCCGCTCTCTTGATACGTACGTTCACGATCTCAATCCCGAATTCCGTCATCTTTGTCGCGCATTCCTCGGAAACGGTGTGCATTATTGGGGCGCGCTTCGATACGATCTCAGTG
>CAZKNE010000039.1:0-9518 GCA_964554005.1 uncultured bacterium
CCATAGAGAATGAATTGTGCTTCAGCAGCAATGCCACAGACTGGACATGTGGTTTTGAAGAGCTCAGACAGCGTGCCTCTCAAAGAATCGAGAAAAGAATGGAATGTGGCTCGTCTCTCGGACAGAGATGATTGTGTCAAAGTTGCCTTGGCCTGCAAAACTGGAATGGGATCAATATCAATTCCTATGACGTTCGCTCCGAGACGGATTGCCTCATGCAGTGTCGTTCCCCCTCCCATCATGGGATCGTAGATTACTCTGCCTTCCAATCCCCCTGGCACGTAAAAGTCCCGCTTCCCTGGGTCACTTACAAGCATCTTGAGTATGTGGCGAAAGGTTGTTCCCGGCCTACGAGCCCACCATTTGTGTAAGTATGTATTTGGTCGGTAGAGATGCTTGTTGAAGGATTCCAGGTTCGCGAGCGCCGATGCAGAATCTTCGGGGAATTCCGTGTCGATGGCGACACCCGAGGGTTTCGTTCTCTCAACCAAAGCGCTGCGGAAGGTAAGTGCCAGCTGTCTGGCCGCGCTCATTTGGCCACCCACTACAAGCCCCCCGTGGGCATCTGGCTGAAGATGTACTTGATGTCGTCCTCACGGAACATCAGGCCAAACCCTGTGTAGAATGAGCGTCGCTGCTCGTTCAAAATCTGGTCAACGCCAGCCGTGATGTAAAACGACTTGTATATATCGAACCGGCTTGTGAACTTCAGGTGCGGGTCGTAGTTGTCCTCGTCAAAATCAAACGCTTCCACCGACAGCATCAGGCGGTCGTTCATAAGATTCAGGTCTGTGCCAAAGCCGCCCTCCGATTCTATCAGACCGCCTCTCAGCGTCAACGGCCCAAAGCGACTCGCGTATTGAAGGCTAAATAGCGCCCTTTTCTCCGTCTTGGTCGTCTTAGAGTATTTGTGCGTTCTCACAAGTCTGACGACCCCATCCTCCTCCGTCTCCGTCTCGGTGATCTTGTCTTCCGTCACGGTCGTCTCCTTGCCATAGGGGTCGTTGGCCAACTCGAAGAGGAAGTACCTGCCCTCGCGCAGCTCAAGCTTCACGGTAACGTAGTTCTTGAACTCCGACTCGTTAGTCAGGTACTCGCCGTGGTAGCCAAGATAGGCCTTGATCCGACTGGTCTTGTCCAGAAACTCTTTCGCCGAGCTCATTGTCTCGCGGAACTTGGAGAGCGTCTCGGTAAGTTCCTGATGAACGGTGTCTTCGGCTACGAGCTTGCCGATTGTGCCCTTGCCCTCCTTGACGTTTTTGGTGATGTCCCCAACGTCCGCCAACACGTCGTCGAGTCGCCCCGAGGCGGCGTTTAGTTTCTTCATCATCTCCCTGATTTCCGCCTGATTGCCCGAGACCATAGAATCGGCCCTGTCGGCCAGCTGCTCGACCCTGTGCATTACCCTCGGCGTCATGTCGCGGAGCGTCTCCGCAAACTCGCGAATGGCCGCGACGGCCTTGTCCACATCCTGCCTGTTTTGGGCGATCATCAGGTTCATGTTCGAGGTAGCCTGGTCGATCTTCTGAAGTATGCCCTTCAACTGCTGCTCGCCCTGCTGGGTGCCAATGGCGTTCTTGGCCGATTCGGAGACGAGCTTCATGTCGTCGGCTATGAGGCTGAGTTTGGTCATGAGCGCGGTCGTGCTGCCAGCGAGGTCAGCGAAGCCCGGCGTCACCTCGCCTCGAAACTCTGTGCCCTGGTTGGCCAAAGCGGCAGTGGCGGAGACAGGTAAGAACTCTAGATAGGATACGCCGACCATGGATTGGAATGTTATTCTAGCCCTCGCATCCACTCGCAGCTGCGCCGAGCGATCGACTGCCACCTCGACCGCGGCCTTGCTGTTTCGCAGGTATATTCGCATGACACGGCCAATTACAACGCCCGCCAGACGGACCTCGGCCTTCTCCTCAAGCCCACTAACCGTATCAAACACGACGTAAACGTTGATCCTGTCCTCCCGCTTTGTGAGCGGTATCTTGCCCACGCGCACGCTCAGATAGGCAAGGAGGCCCACTCCTATTAGGGCGAATATCCCCACCTTAACAGCCAGACTTCTCTCTTTCGGCGTCCGTTCCATCACGTCACCAACCGTTCATCATGTAAGAGCCTACGTAGCTCAATCATACGTACTTTTGGCCTGGCGGAAAGTAGATTCGTGCAGGGCGCGAGAATTGAGGCCGCTCTTTGTCAGCCGGCTACAGCGAGACCTTCCGGACGATCGTGTCGGCCTCGCTAGGGGTGATGAGGATGAACTCGACGGCGAAGCGTAGCTCGTCCGGGCCGGGATTTTCTACCCTCACGACGCGACCCAAAAGCCTGATTGGCAGGGGTGAGCCAAAGCTAGAAACCGAAAAGTCAATTAGAGCTCCCTCGCAAAGCAGCTCGGCCGCCGGCGTTCGTTCCGTTGCCAGAAGCAGGACGCCGCCGGCGCTCAGATTGACGGTCTTCACCGGTATGTCCCGTTCCGGCGGCAGTTCGGCGTGGCCAGGGAGGGCAAAGAGCTTTGCGCCGGCCGGCAACGCCATCTCCCTCCGAAAGAAGTCTCTTCTCTGTTTGTTGGTCTGTGCCGTCTCGTCGCTCACCTTACACCTCCGCAACAGCTCCTTCAGTCCAGGGTTCCGCCACGATCTCGTCGCCAGCGAGCTTGAAAATGCTCCTGCCCATCAGCTGGCCTACCGTCAGCTCTGCAAAGCCTATTGTCAGCTCCACGCCCTTATAGACGGTATCTCGTGCGTAAAACGCCACGTTCTTGTTGAGCTTGGGGCTGCCCAACAGCGACTCAATATCCTCATGAACGTCGATCACGAAGTCGTTTGCAGCGAAAAGGTGATACAGGTGCAGAGCAAGGTCTTGAAGTGTGGAATGCTCACTTGCAGACACCGTGGACGGCGACGGCAGCTCTTGCGCAATGTCAGCCAGCATCACTCGAAGCTCCTCGTTGACGGCAGAGGCCGCCTTAGCTCCTTTGCTCATCAGAAACGCTAGAGATATAGGCGCCTTCGCCAGAAACATCAGCCGTTCTGAAGTGGCCTCGTCCACCTCCGGGACACCACGGGACAGGAGATACAGGACGTTTCTTGCCGATGCTCGCCCTGCCTTCTGGGCCAGCGAAAGCTGCGGCCGGGACTCCATGAGACGTTTGCGGAGCTTGGGCGGAAGCCCAAGCATGATGGTAGTTTTCTCCACAATGTGCTTAGCCGCGACTTTCTCCCACAGATCGACTCCCTTGTGGCCCACTCTCCCTGCTGTGAGGTTTCCACCAGCCATCACGACCCCGCCGACAAGCACTCCCTCGCTCTCAATGACGACGTCCCCGTCGGTCCGCAGTGTGCTGTTCATGGCGGACGAGCCGATTACAATCCCGGACTTCGCGTCGAGCGTGGCCTCGCTCACATAACCAACAGTTATCTTGCCCTGTGCGCTGATGCTTCCCTTGCCGCGGCCGGCGATCCCGTGCTGAACTGACACATCGCCCCCAGCGACCAAAGTGGCAGCCTCAACCACCCCGTAGATAGTGATCGAGCCCTTTGCCGAGACCGAATGACCTGAGCGCACATCTCCCCTAACCACGATATCGCCGGGAGCCTCGACATCCCCATATCTTATGTCAATGTCACCCTCGACAAGCAACGGAGCCTCCGCACAATTAGCCCGTTAATAAAGAATAAGCTCGAGCCCCTTAGCAATCAGCCGCAATAAAAGAAAGGCAACGAACAGAACCAGCCCGATGAATATAGCGATCTTGAGAACAAAAACCAAAAGACCCGCAAGTCCCCAAAGTACCGTCCAGCAGAGACCCAGACAGAATGCAATGACCGGCAAGACTACGAACAACAGAACCAAAACGCCGAGAACCGCGGCGGCCAATATCCCAAATACCTTGAAAAACGTCATCATGGCATCACCTAAAGTTATCCTTATAGATACTTATTCGGATTAAAGTGTAAGCTTGTTAAGCACAAGACCCGTTACAAGCTTCGGATAAAAGTCCGTCGATTTCTGAGGCATCCGCACACCAGCCGAGGCGACATTTCGGACCTGCCTCGTCTTGGTTGGATTCAGCAGGAAGAAGGCCTGGCCTTCGCCGCCGATGACCGACTTAACGCCCTCGCCCACATCGCGTAGGTATTGAACGTTCCGCTCGCGGGTCAGGTCCTCTTTTGTAATCCCCAGCATTCTTTCAAGAATCAGCGTCGAGAGAATGACGACGTCCAGCCGCCTAAACTCATCGGACCCAGCCCCCGACAGCATCTCATCCAGACAGCTCTCATCTTTAAGCCTCGCCACCAGAAACTGGTTCTGGCCAGCTAATAGCACGCCGAACACGTGGTCTCTTGGAGACGTGCGATGGAGTATCTCCATTGTCTTGTGCTGTGCGGTTTCTCGCGACGATTCGTCCGAAAACGGCAGCGACTCCAGCTCGAAAAACTGCTTCAGGTTTTCAATCAAAGCCATCGCATCAAAGCCCTGGACGTCGCTGACAAGCCGATGCGTGGGAAGGACCAGAAGGCCCGGATCATCGAAGCTCACGAAAGTGATCATGCGGCTTTCGATCGTCTCGAAATCGTCCGTGTGGCTGATCTTGCCTCGCATCTCATCCCTGAAAGCCAGCGCAGTCTCGTAACGGTGATGCCCGTCCGCTATGAAAACCTGCTTATCAAGCATTAGCCTTTGTAGCTCGCCGATCGTGTTTGGGTCGCTGATAGGCCAGACCTTGTGCAGGTCTGAGAAGCGGTCCTTGGCCACTAGGGGCTGGCGCGCGGCGCGGCCTTCGTCCAGAAGATTGTTCACTAGGTTCTCCGGGTCCGGGTAGAGCATGAAAATCTGGCCAAACTGGGCTCTCGTGGCACGCATCAGGTTCAATCTGTCGGCCTTGGGACCTGCCAGCGTCTGCTCGTGGGGTTTGACGCCGCCCTCCTCGTAGGACATCAGCCGGAAAAGGGCAACGAACCCCCTTCTTGTCTTCGTGGTCCCGGCCCCCGGCACAACATATTCCTGGTCGTAGATATATATGCAGGGGCTTTGGTCTCGCTGAAGTATCCCCTCGCGTATCCAGGCGTCGAGGAAGCCCGCGGCTCGGACATATTGATTATTGTCTTTTGTATCGTTTGGGTATGTTTTGCCCTTTATGATCCTAACGATATTGTGTGGGCTTTTCTCGTAATAGAACTCCTGGAGCTCATCGTCTATTTTGTCGTAGGGGTCGGCTATTACGTCGTCGAGGGCCCTCACCTTGTCAGGGCTGTAGCGATACCCTCTGAATGGAAGTATTTCTGCCATCTATTCCTCCACTATAATAATCATGAACTTGTGCGCCGAGCCGCTTTCTGCGTCCGTCAGGCACAAAGAGGAAATTATTTCCGATCCGATAGCTAGTGCGCAGCCCGCGGCCCACAATGACTATATCCCAGCATCAGAATGGTTATCAACAAGAAGCTCTCAGATGCGAATTAGCAGCGAGGAGAGGGAAAAAGTTGCCGAAATCCCATGTCGTTTTGCTTGGGAATTGTCTCGTGAGGTTATCTTGGGCGATGTGGTTGAGTTATCATTAGAGGGCTTCTGGGTGCAGCTTGGTTGCGTTATGTGGCAAATTGTTCTCAGGCTGGCACGGTATCTGCTTGTGATAGTTACTGCAAGACATCCTAGCACAATACTAAGGAGCATTCGAGAGATGATTAAGGGCTTATATCACGCGGCGTCCGGACTGCTGAGCGAGGCACGGGCGCACGAGATACGTGCAAACAACCTCGCTAACATAAACACGGTTGGGTTCAAGAAGGACACGCCATTTTTTCGGCTCCTTGCGGAGAGCGGCTCGAGCTCGCCTTATGACCCAAAGGACCCATCGGGCGTCGTTGTGGGCGGGACCGCCACGGATTTCTCGCAGGGGCCGCTGAGGCACACCGGCAATTCGTTGGACCTGGCGCTCAAGGGCGAGGGGTTCTTCGTGGTGCAGTTCGGGGACAAGGAGGGCTACACAAGGGCGGGCAATTTCAAGGTTGGCCCTGACGGCAATCTCTTGGACCAGAATGGGTTGTCTGTTCTCGCGGAGACGGGCGAGCTCAACATCCCGTCTGGGGCACAGGTGACCATCGATTCAAACGGAGAGGTTTTCACGGATGGTAACTCAATTGGAGTGCTGAAAGTGATGACGTTCGAGGACACGTCTGTCCTCAAGAAGGTGGGAAGCAGTGTTTGGCTGGATGGAACGGAGACGGCCGAGCCGAAGAAGGCGACCGGTGCGAAGGTCCAGCAGGGATTCTTGGAATCGTCGAACGCGAATGTCATCGAGGAGATGGTCTCGATGATTGATGAGATGAGGCGTTACGAGGCGCACCAAAAGAACATCCGCTCGATTCTGGACGATACGGTAGGCAGGACGATCGATAGCCTGCCCAGTTTGAAATAACGACGGCTGAATGATCATGACACGAACTTCTCATGTAATTGGCTGGAGGCTGACATGATAAGAACACTCTGGACGGCTGCGACAGGGATGCAGGCGCAGCAGTTAACAATCGATACGATTTCCAACAATCTTGCCAACGTGAATACGAGCGGTTTCAAGAAATCGAGAGCTGAGTTCCAGGACCTTATGTATGAGACGCTCCGCACACCTGGTGCGCCGGTGGCGGGCTCACAGGTCCCGAACGGGATACAAGTGGGCCACGGTGTTAGGGCAGTCTCGACGCCGCGGGAGTTCAGCGAAGGAAGCCTGAAGAATACCGGATCGCCGCTGGATTTAGCGATCGAGGGCAAAGGTTTTTTTCAGGTGATTCTGCCGAATGGCGACACGGCCTACACGCGAGCCGGCTCGTTCCAGATGGACAGCGCAGGCTCGGTCGTAACGCCTGATGGCTACAGGCTCTCTCCTGACATTGTCATCCCGACCGATGCGCTATCGATCTCCGTCGAGTCGGACGGGACGGTCTCGGTGATGCAGCCGGGGCAGACTTCCCCGACGTCGGTTGGGTCGATAGAGCTCGCGCTGTTCTCTAACCCCGGCGGCCTGAGAGGAATTGGTAGAAACTTGTTTCGGGAGACTGATTCATCTGGCGTGCCGACAACCGGAACGCCGGGCGAAGAGGGCCGGGGAAACATAGGCCAGGGCTTTCTAGAGATGTCGAACGTCTCGGTGGTCGATGAGATGGTTCAGATGATTATGACCCAGCGGGCCTACGAGCTCAACGCCAAGTCGATACAGACCACAGACCAGATGATGAGCCAGGCCAACAACCTGAAGCGATAGGACAATAACGATGGATGAGTTGAAGATGACCCGCCTTATATTGAGCGCAAGCGTTGCGCTACTCTTGCTTGCGAGCACGCTCTGCGCCGAGGTTGTCCCACAGGGCAAGATCGAGTCGGCAGTGCGTCAAAAGATAGTCAGCAACACCGACTTCAAGCGTGAGGACCTGAAGATCGAGTTCATCCGGGTCCCAAAGGTCTCGATTCCCGGCAAAGTCTGCCGCATACACGTTTCGCGGGAGGATTCAGCGAGAGACCTGGGCCGGCTGTCGTTTCTTGTAACTGCCCTGGGGGACGGGGGCGTCAAGAAGAGATATTGGGTAACAGCAAATGTCTCAGCGCGGGCGACGGCCGTCTGCACTGCCCAGTCCTTAAAGGCAGGCTCTGTAGTTGGCCCTGGCGATGTCTTACTCAGGGAGCGCGAGATCAGGGGCAACTTCTCAAAACGTCCGGTGACAGACGTGAAACTTGCAGTCGGCAAGAGACTCAAGCGAGGCGTTCCAAAGGGCAAGATGCTCACCACGGACATGCTGGATGTGCCACTAACGGTCAAGCGAAGGTCCGTCGTTAGGCTTGAGGTAAGAATCAAGTCGCTTCGCATCACGACGCTGGGCAAGGCGCTCAAGGACGGCCGAGCGGGGGACCTAATTCCGGTCAGGAACATCGCATCAAGAAAGACGGTCTATGGCGTTGTGCAGGAGGACGGGACAGTTCTCGTCCTCGTCGGCACTGATCAATAAGTTGTGGAAAGGAAAGGAAGGGCGGCATTGAGAGGTTTCACAGTCAAGATAGTCGGCATGTTACTGGCTATTTCAGCTCTATTGTTTATCTACTCAGGGTGTTCGTTCAGCAAACGGCAGACTGCCCTGGCAGGCCCCATGCCACAGCAGACGGCGCCTGTCTTGCCGGCTGCGCAGCCAGCAGAGCAGAATGGCTTCGCACCTGATTCACTCTGGAACGACCAGCTACCGTTCGGGGTGTTTTACAGCGACCCCAGGGCAAGAGGCGTGAACGACATCATAACCATCCTGATTGTCGAGAATGCGACGGGCGAGAACACTGCGACGAGTTCAGGCAAGAAAAAGTCTGAGGTGAAGGCCGGTATTCCCACCTTTTTTGGCTGGGAGGCCGAGCTAGCTGGCAAGGTTACGAAAGGGTTCGATTCGTCAAGCCTGTTGTCAGCGAACTTGGACAAGAGTTTCGATGCGGACGGGAAGACTGCGCGTTCAGGCAAGATCGTTGCGACACTGAGCGCCAGGGTGGTAAGAGTTTTGCCAAACGGCAACCTCGTGATACTAGGCCAGCGAGAGATAAGCATCAATAACGAGAAGGAGACGATATTCGTGTCTGGGATAATTCGTAGAGAGGACATCAAGGCCGACAACACGGTCGTCTCCACCAAGATAGCGGACGCGAGGATATTCTACGGAGGCAAGGGCCAGGTCTCGGAGGACCAGCGCGCAGGGTGGGCCGGTCGCCTTATTTCAGTTCTGTGGCCGTTTTAGGAAGCAATGGAGCGAGGTTTGGAGGATAAGTTCGTGATCGGGATCAGTTCTGAGACTCACAGTCAAGGATTCAAAGCTAGGTTGTGCAAACGGGCCGCTGAGCCGACGAAACGCTCTGTTGCTCTGAGGGTTTCTATCTTGTCTGTGCTGATCGTCATTCTCGTTGCCAATGGTGCGACCTGCGCTGGCATGGTGAGGCTGAAGGATATTGCGCAGATTCAAGGGATGCGGTCTCAGCAGCTGATCGGCTACGGTCTGGTGATAGGTCTAAACGGGACAGGCGACGCTTCCGGGACGAAGTTCACTACTCAGAGTTTGGCCAACATGCTGGACAGGCTTGGGATAAGAGCTGACGCGACCAAGATAAAGGTCGGGAACGTTGCGGCCATTATAGCGACGTCCACGCTTCCGGCGTTTGCGAGGTCAGGCTCACGGCTGGACGTAACTGTCTCCTCTCTTGGGGATGCCTCGAGCCTCCAGGGCGGGACGTTGCTTATGGCGCCGCTTCGCGGGCCAGATGGAAAGATCTACGCCGTGGCGCAGGGACCTGTTTCGATCGGCGGCTTTCTGGCTGCGGGTGCAGGTGCCAAGGCGCAGAAAAACCACCCGACCGTCGGCAGAATCCCCAACGGCGGCACGGTTGAGAGGAGCCTCAAAACAATGCTCGAGGCGCGAAGCGCCCTGACCATCAAGCTGCACGAGGAGGATTTCACAACCGCCGCAAGGGTTGCGGAGGCGATAAACGAGAAGTTTGTCGGTTCA
>CAZKNE010000039.1:9528-10862 GCA_964554005.1 uncultured bacterium
CGTGCCCTCCAAGTTGCGTAGCAACATCGTGGAGTTCATATCTCAGTTGGAGTCGGTGAAGGTCATTCCGGACTCGACAGCTCGCGTTGTCATCGATGAGCGAACGGGGACGGTCGTGATTGGTCGGGACGTTCAGGTTGACACGGTTGCGATTGCGCACGGCAACCTCAATGTCATCATCAAGACCGAGGCGGACGTCAGCCAACCCTACCCGGAATCTGCCGGGCAGACGGTCGTCACGCCGCAGACAACGCTGAAGATAGACGAGGAGAAGCAGAGGCTCTTATTGATGGAACAATCTGTAACGATCCAGGACGTCGTGGCCGGCCTAAACGCCATAGGTGTCTCGCCTCGGGACCTCATCGCGATTCTCCAGGCGATTAAGGCGGCCGGGGCGTTGCGGGCGGAGCTGAAGATCATCTGATAAGCAACATTCAGTAAAGAGGAATAAGGAACAGTTGGATGGCAGGTAATGCTTTGATGGGCGGTTTCATTGACCTGAACAGGCTCGCCTCGGACGCCAGTTGGCAGCAAGTGATTAGACGGGTGGAGCGGGCGAGGTCCGAGGTCGAGGCGTCCAGGAGCCATTCTCACAAGTTGGACGTGGATGAGCGAAAGAGCCTTCGCGAGGCGTGCCACAAGTTCGAGGCGATATTCGTGGGGTACATGTTGAAGGAGATGCGGAAGACGGTGCCCCAATCATCGCTTTTTCCTGAGACGCCGGCCGAGAAGATATACAGATCGATGTTGGATGATGAAGTGGCCAAGTCCGCGTGCCAGGCAGGCGGTATTGGTCTTGGAGATATGGTTTTCAATGATTTAGTAAACAACATACGGGAGGAGCCGTCGGGCAGAGGAGAGAAGGAATCGGACATTAAGATGGGTAAAGAATCGGCTAAAGTTTCTGGCTTGACGCATCGATGACGAGCTTGGTAGTATGGATGTGGTGGCACCGGAACAGTGCAGGAGGTTGGATAATAGGATGAAGATTGAAGGCAACGTACCAAGCCAGGTAGTTGATTCTTATCGGAAAGTTGACAGTCGCAAGCAGGCGGAGGTCAATAAGGCAAGCGATGTGGGCGTGGACCAGGATGCTTCAGCGCGGATATCAAAAGAGATGTCTGACAATGTCTCCATCTCCGATGAGGCCAAGCTTCGTGCACTGGCCCAGAAGACCCTTGAGCAGTTGCCCGACGTTCGCCAGGAGAAGGTTGATAGGCTTTCCAAACTGATCCAGAGCGGTCGGTACAACCCCGACGCCGAGAAGATTGCCGAGAAGATACTGAGCGGTCTCAGCATCAAGGTCTGATTTCAGACCTCGCTCGAGCGCACTT
>CAZKNE010000040.1:0-10782 GCA_964554005.1 uncultured bacterium
TTGTCCTCGGTATATGTCCTTATCCAAATAGTGCCCTCGCCCTCGATCGCCTGAGCCGCATTGACCAGGATGTTCATCAAGACCTGATTGAGCTGGCCGGGGTAGCACTCCAGCTGCGGTAGGTCTCCGAACTCCTCGTGCAGCGTGATCCTGTTCTTGAGCTCATGGTGGATAAGCCTCTCGGTGGTTCTGATCCCGTCATTGATATCGGCGTGCTTGACCTCGGCCTCATCGACCCTGGAGAAGGTCTTGAGATTGCGCACGATGTCCTTGATGCGCACCGCGCCCTCCTTCATCGACCTGATGCTCCAGGGAAGTCCTTCCTCCAGAAGATAATCTACATCCTCCTCCGCATTGATCAGCCCATCGGCGATCTCCTTGACCTTGTCGCCATTTCCGTCCTGAGTCGCCTTCAGCAGGTCCCCATACCGCTCCAGATAGTTTACAAGCTCCTCAACATTGCTCTCGAGCGCCTCGGCGCCGGCATAGACAGAGGTCGCGGGGTTGTTGATCTCGTGCGCAATGCCAGCAACCAGCTGCCCCAGTGAGGACATCTTCTCCGCCTGAATCAGCTGCTGCTGCATACTCTTGAGCCGTTCGAGGCTGTGCTTCAGCTCCAAGGTGCGCTCGTTTACACGCTGCTCTAGAAACTGGTTCGCGTCCTTCAACTCCTCCAGTAAGTCCGCGTTGCGACGCCTTAACTCTGTTCTCTCCAGCGATGATCTCACCACGCCAACCAGGTGGTCCTCGTCGTAAGGCTTCTTGATGTAGTCAAAGATGCCCGACTTGAAGGCGCTCCGCATATCCTCAAACTCGGCAAAACCGGATATTACTATCGAGCCGATCAACGGATACTTATCGTGAATCCTCTCCAAGAGCTGCGCACCAGACATGCCGGGCATCCGCTGGTCCGTGAGGACGAGATCGATATCTCCGTGATATTCCTCAAGGATACTGAGCGCCTCATCCCCACTTGCAGCCCGGAAGAACTCAAGCTCGCCATCCTCGTCTCTATCCTCCAGAACGTCGATTATTGTCTCGAGCACGTGGGGCTCGTCATCGACAATGAGCAGCTTGTAATGACCAGCTCCACTACCCCTCACCATCAACATCTCCCCGACACAATGGAAGGTCGATCACAAACTCCGTCCCCTCGCCTCGTTTGCTAGTAACCTTCACTTTCCCCCCTCGCTTGCCAATGATCTTCTTCACTATGTTCAGACCTACACCAATCCCTGTAAAATGCGACTTCGTTGTGAAAAACGGCTCGAATATCCTTTTCTTGACCTCATCAGTCATTCCCGCCCCGTTGTCGCGACATCTTATCCTTGCGAACCCATTCTGCTTGGCTATCTCAATCCAGATTGAACGCTCCCCGCCTGCCGGATACAGCCCGAGGTCTCGCCTCTCATTTATGGCATCAGCTGCGTTGTACACCAGATTCTTCATTATGTATGAAATCTCATCAGGGGAGCACGCAACCCAAAGACCGCCCGGAGCACCATTAACAAAACTGATCTGAATGTTCCTCTCGCCCCTTAGATGGCCGGAGAAAAAATCAACGATCTGCTCTACCTCTTTGCAAGCGTCAATAGGCGCTGGAACAATATCGCCGCTCGCCCTCGCCTGTCTCAACCGCTCGGACGCACTTCTGATAAGCTCAAGCTCCTTTAAGCAAGGGGCAAAAGAACTACCGAGCTTCACCAGATCGTGGTCTATACCCCGGCCCCTATCGGCCATCTTGCGGCATCGAGCGATCTCATCTATCAACTCCGAGGCAGGAAGCGCAGGGTCAATCCCCTGAAACTCCGCCAAGACGTCGCGAACCCGGTCAAAATGCTTCCTGGCTAGCCTCATTGCCGGGAGCAATACACTCAAGGCATTGCCTATCTCATGGTAAACCTCGGCGACTATACCGGCCGAGACTACAAACTGCTGGCTTTTTTCTAGGGCCTCAGCTAAAGGGTCTTCTTCGGCATCAACACCCTCAGCAGGCCTCCGAACATTCCCACTCAAAACACGCTCCATACGTACATTCATTTCACCATTCGCCGGCGAGCTCTGCTCGTCCTCAATCTCAACAACAACACATGAAAGATGTGCCCTGCTTTCCCGGCAATTACCAAAAGGCGAGCATTCACCCGGTGCGAGTCCGCTCAGTAAGCCTCTACGCACTAGCGCGTAAAAAGACGCCCTTCTCCCGGTCAAGGTTCTCGGAGAGACCTGCAAGGTCCGCGGCAACGAGCGATCCGGTCAATGTGGTGGGCTGCCCATATAGAAACTGATCGAACTGATATACAGCTTTGTTGACCTTTCGGACGTCAAGCGAACCGAATATGTAAACCGGCTCGATTGTAAGCCGAAGCCGTTCGCCCCGGAAGGCCCCTTTTGACAGCGATTCGATCTTCTGACCTATCTGGAGAGCGTTTTGCATCGCTGAAAAAAGCCTGCCGAAAGTTACGCGACTGTTCGGCCATCTCACCGCGTAAGTCAGATTGCTCGTCACACGTAGCGACCTGTGCCACGTCTTCCGCTTCTCGAACCAGAACTTGAACGTCCCCTGAACATCCAAAATCTCCTGCTCAAACTTGTCCCCCAACATCTTACCTATCTCCTCAAGGTCCTCGGGAGTATTGGCGATCTTGGCGATCTCTCGCATGAAGAGGTTCCTGGGAGTCCGCGGAAACAACACGAACGATGCCTCAATAATGTATTCCTTCTCACCAAGCTTGAACGCCTCAACGAACTCCTCGCGCCGCTTGCGGATTCGCACCTGCTTCTCGTCGTAACTGAGGTCCTCGACCTTGATACCAGCGTCCTTGAAGTCCCGATGAAACTGCGTCTGCATCTCCGTCTCGAAGTGCGTCATCATCTTACCGAGTACCAATTGCTGCTGCTCTATCGACTTGTTGATCAGCTGACGCAGCTTCTCTCGCTCCCACGGCTTGTCAATGTAGGCCGTTACCTCACCCTTGTTGATAGCGTCCTTCGCTACCTCCGCATCCGTGTAACCTGTCAGCAGCATCCTAATCGCATGAGGATGCTTCACCTTAACCCTCACCAAAAAATCAACGCCCTTCATCCCAGGCATCTTCTGGTCCGAAATGACTACGTCCGGCTCGAAATCGTCTAATATCTTCAAGCCCTCCTCCGCACTGCCCGCTATAGCTATCTCGTAGTCCTTTCTGAACTGATTCTTAAACATCCTAAGGATAGTCTCCTCGTCATCAACGATGAGAACCTTAGACTTCTGGGGGCGCTCCGATTGCTCTGCCATCATATCCCTCCGGTGGATAACTCCCTTCTTATTGACAATCGCCCACGTATCTCGTTGTTATTCATACCGCCGCAAAAACCACTCCAACCATAAACATCATGGAGTATGATCATTTATACTAAATATACCAACATCCTTGACTCTTCGTCAACTCTGCCTCGGACTTTCGGCGGCAGGCACAGAAAATCTCGCCCGACGGGCACAAATGTGCACCAGGCCGCAGACCGATAGCCGGCGGCCACCGAGAGAAGACTCGGCCACTTAGATTGGCCCAGAATGTTGGCCGTAAGCAGAAAGTTACTTCATAAAAACTACCGTGCCTCGAGGGGCGGTCAAAGCGGCAACGCGGCCATACCGGGGAGCACGGTGGCAGGCTGAGGAGTGCAAGAATTCAGTGAGCGATATCAGGAATCGGGACTGAATCCGCCTACACCGCCAGAGGTGGCGAACCAGAGTCTGCCGTCAGGTCCTTCGGCCATGTCATAGGCCCAATAGCCTGGAAAGCCTAGACCGCAGTCGAATTGGCGAAAAATGGTGCCGTCGTACATCGTCACACCGTCAATGCCTCCGAGCCACAGCCGACCAGCGGAATCATTGTCTGCCATCAATACGTCGGTGTGCGGGACGTCCTCTTCGCTGCACGTAGTCCACGTCGCTCCGTCGAAAAATGACACACCCTCCTCGTCCATGCCGACCCAGACTGTTCCGTCCTGCGCAACCGCCAGGCAATAAACCCTATCCGTGGGCAGCCCGTCCTCGGTTGTGTACCCGGTCCAGGTTGCACCGTCAAAATGCGCAACTCCTCCCCCGCCGAACTGTGGATGCACAACGGCGGAGACCCAAACGTCGCCGAACGCTCCCATCTCAATATCCGTCACTGCCCCGGCCAAGACAGAGTTGTCGTCTGAGGTGTGGGCGGTCCAAGTCTCGCCGTCGAGGACTGCAACGCCGTTACCTCCCAGGCCGCACCATATACCATGTTGATCGTCAATCGCGATGCAGTTTACCCAATCAGGGGCGTCCCCCTCCCTGTAATAGGTCCAGGTCTCTCCGTCGAACTTGACCAGACCCGCTGCCTGAGTGCCGCCCTGAGTAGCAATAAGAAGGTTGTCATCCACGTCGAACTTCAGCGCCGATACGTGCTCGCCCGCCTGGTCGTGATACGCCCAATTCACTCCGTCAAAGTTGGAAAGCCCGCCCATATAGGGAGCCCCGCACCATATCTCGCCGCTTCTGGAGACCGCAACGCTCCTGACATCCGTGTCCGTATAAAGCGGGCCATCGGTCAGACGGAAGTTCGACCAGCTTCCGCCATCGAAGATGCAAAGGCCACCCCAATACGTGCCGGCCCAGAGGTTTCCGCCTGCATCGAACGCGAAGCAGAATACGTTGGAGGCGATCCCATCTTCGCGGGTATATGTCGTCCAGGTATCTCCTTGAAGCCGACACACGGGGCCGACGCCAATTATGTTAAGAGGACGCGTTGCGAACCAGACCACGTCATCGCCCTCAAACGTTATGCAATCCACCTCCGGCTCGGCTAATCCGTCCGCCGTAGTGAAGTTGGTAAACGTCTGACCATCGAATCTGCTGGCGCCGGCCTTTGTCCCAAACCATATCCGGCCCTGTGGGTCCTCGTTGACGCAGTGGACGTTGTCGCTGGGAAGGCCGTCCGAGGCCTTATAGGTTCGCCAGCTTGAACCTCCCTCAAAAACGGAGACGCCTTTTCGCGTCGGGAACCAGACACGGTCCTGGCTGTCCACGAATATCCCGGAGCCGTATTTCCTCGCCAGACCGTCATCTATGGTGTAGTTACGCCAAAATGTGCCATCGTAGCACGAGACACCCTCGTTGGTGGAGCACCACGTCCGGCCAGCTGAATCGAACGCAACGCCGGATACCCAGTCGCCCAAAAGCCCATCCTCCGTCGTATAGGCCTTGAATCTGCCGTCCTTGTAACGGATGACGCCGCCGCCCGAACTCCTGCTCATCGGATTACCCGAGCCGAGCCATAGCGCGCCATCAGGGCCTACGGTGATGCTCTGGATCGAGGCGTAGAGAAGGCCATCTGCTGTCGTGAACTTCTTGTAGTGCCCGGTACCCGGATTCGCCTCGATGAACCCCGTGGTGGTTGCGGCATAGACCGTCCCGTCATCTCGCAGCAGAAGGTCCCTGATCTCGTTGGAGTTCGAATACGTCTCCCAGGCGCCTCGTCTGAGCACGTTGAACCTAACCGTGTCGATGCGATCGAAATCGAGCGTCCCAGCAGCGGCCAGCCCAGCGTGGATTCTGTATTTGTGGAGCCCCTCAATCGGTGGAGATAAACTGGGCAAGGCGATCTTCAGGAAATCGACCGGGCCGACGCGCGCCCCTCCCGACAAGACAACCCCAGATATCGCTGGCGCCAGTTCACTGGACCATCCGGGGCAAAAGAGAAACTCGCCAGACGGAACCTCGAACGCGAGGTAGAGGTCCACCTCCGAATCCATCGGCGTCATGTTGATTGCCGACAACGAGACCGTGAGCACGTCGCCAGCGAAGTAACTCGTGGCATCCGTATCGACGTCAATGGACGTCCCAAAACCGAACGCCAACCGACACGCAGCGACAACCAACACTGCGCACGTTGAGAACAAGAGTGCTCTTCGCATCCTCCTGCCTCCCTATAAATGTTTGTTTCCGGGTTCGGCGTGGTCGCCTACCCCCAACCAAACCAAACGTTGCCGATGGGCCGCCTGTGGGTCGTATTAGGCTCACAAAACGATGCGGTCCTAATCTTGTGAAATAGTGTAGGCGGCATTACGCCAAGATGTCAAGCGTTTTGTGCTCTTGCGGAAGATTGAACCGGCAACCCTCGCGGCAGGACCAGCCGTAGGCTCCCGGACCCACTGGAGCACTCGCCAGATGGCGAAAGCGATGGGTGTAAGCCATACGACGGTGCATCGCATCGGATTTGGAATGCGCACGGGCTGAAGCCTCATTTGGTACGGAGTTTCAAGTTATCCATCTCCGGGAACCGAAACGCCAGAATCATGTCAATCCTAATTCCACTTGTTCCTTACCCAAAATCACCCCGCACGGCCAACAACCCAACGCTTCTTAATTAAAGAATACGAAAACTCCGGATTCCCCACCGTGATCTCCGGGTGAGACTTCCGCACTACACAAGTCATGCCGCACGCCTTAGTATTATGGAGCTGATGTATTTGCACGGGACTGATTGGACTGGTGCGGCGGATTGGAAACTCCTCAGATTAAGGAAACGAGGCAATTGCCAGAGGCGCTAATACTATTGACCTCGGATGTTGGCCACTTGCAGGAGGCCATCGAGGGGACAGTTCGTCTTGTCCCCGATGCGTCCATCACGCTAGTTGCGCAGGAGGACATAGCAACGGGGCTTCAGGGCTTCGACAGTGTGGAGAGGATGATCACCGCGCCTCGCGCAGGCTCTCTGAGCTTTGGCCTCAGCCTCCCGTTTCTCAAGAAGGTGCGTTCACAACGCTATGACGTCTGCGTGCTGCTCCAGAAGCAGAAGACCACCCGCGTCGGCATCAGAGCTATCTGCCTTGCATATCTCGCACGCGCCTCGAGGCGCTTCACCCATGTGCAGAATGTGGGCTTCGCTCCGGTTTCCCGCGCGATTCTCGCTTCCTTGAGTCCCCTCTATCTTCTGGGACGACCGCTTGTTTTTCTCGACAAGCTGCTCGCCGTCCTGATTCGGAAGGCCGCAGACCTCATCGTAGGATTCATGATGTTGAAGGATCGGTGGCGGGGCCGTCGGTCAAGGGGGTCTGGATGAGGCGACTTCCGGCTGAACATTCATAGGCAACATCGGCCTTCTCTAGGGGATCGTTCGGAGATAATGGCAAATGCGCTATCTCATCTAAAAGTATTTGCCTTTCTTGCTGAATTATGTAAGGTTGCGGATCATGGACAATATTGTGCTCCGGGACAGGAAGAGGTTGACCGTTTTCGTGGGCGATTATGGGAGCGGTAAGACGGAGGTGGCGCTCAACTTCGCTCTCATGCTAAAACGGCACGAGGAGCGGGTCAAGATCGTTGACCTCGATATCGTCAATCCATATTTCAGGACCCGTGAGGCGGCCGGCGTTCTTCTGGCGGCCGGCATCGAGCTCATAGCTCCCACCGGCGAGCAGACCTGGGCCGACCTGCCGATCATTCTGCCCAGCGTCGCGGGCGCGGTGCACGATGCCAGCGCCTCCGTCGTGCTCGATGTGGGTGGCGAGGCGGCCGGAAGCCGGGTGCTCGGCTCGCTGTTCGACAGTAAGGATGAGATTGATTACGATCTGCTCGCCGTGCTCAACGTCAATCGGCCCTTCACGGCCGACGTGGAGAGTGCTGAGAGGGTTCTGCGGAAGATAGAGGATGCGTCCGGACTTCTGGTCACGGGGCTTGTGTCGAACACTCATCTCTTGAGCAGGACGACGCCGGAGATGGTGCTGACAGGCTGCGAAGTTGCAGAGTCACTTGCCAAGAGGCTCGGCGTTGATGTAAGGTTCGTTTCTGTCGAGAAGTCGGTTGCCACGGAGCTTGACAGGTCCTCTTTCTCGGCGCCGATTTTCGTGATAACAAGACATATCTTGCTGCCCTGGGAACTCACTGCGGCAGGGACAGCAGGATAGATAACGATACAAGAAGAGGGAGCGATGCCAAAAGTAACTATTGACAAGGAGCGCTGCAAGGGCTGCGAGTTGTGCGTAACTGCGTGTCCGAAAGAGGTCCTTGCTATGTCCACCAAGATCAACAGCAAGGGCTACTTCTACGCTGAGGCAGTTCATATCGAGAACTGCATTGCGTGCGCGCTTTGCGCTAAGTCGTGTCCTGATGCCGCGATCGAGGTGGAGAAGTAGGTTGTGGATGGATCAAACAGTGTTATACTTATCATTTAAGAGATAAGAGGTCCAATATGGCAAAAGTGCTAATGAAAGGCAACGAAGCGCTTGCGGAGGGCGCAATACGCGCCGGCTGCAAGCTCTTCTTCGGGTACCCGATTACTCCGCAGTCGGAGATTCCCGAGTATCTCTCGAGGCGGCTTCCGGAGGTCGGAGGCTGTTATCTTCAGGCAGAGAGCGAGGTCGCAGCAAGCAACATGCTTTATGGAGCGGCCGGGGTTGGCGAGCGGGTTTTCACGTCGTCTTCGAGCCCGGGCGTAAGTCTGATGGCGGAGGGGTTGTCCTACATCGCCGGGGCGCAGCTTCCGGTGGTTCTGCTTAACATGGTTCGTGGTGGTCCTGGGCTTGGCGGGATATTGCCCGCACAGTCGGACTATTTACAGGCGACCAAGGGGATGGGTCACGGGGACTTCAGGCTACTTGTGCTTGCGCCCTCGACTGTGCAGGAGGCGGCAGATCTGATAGTGGACGCTTTCGATCTGGCGGACAAGTACAGGAATCCTGTGATGATTTTAGGCGACGGGATGCTTGGTCAGATGATGGAGCCGGTTGAGTTTAAGGAGAGGAAAAAGGCAGACTTGCCGCCAAAGACTTGGGCAGCAACGGGCTACAAGGGTGGCAGAAAGCGGAGCATCATCAACTCGCTGTATCTTGACCCGTTGGAGCTTGAGGCAAACAGTTGGGAGCTCAAGGCGAAGTATGATGCGATGGCTAGGGACGAGCTTCGGTGGGAGCTGTTCAACTGCGAGAGCGACTACGACGTTCTGATCGTAGCTTATGGCTCCATGGCTAGAATCTGTAAGACGACGATAGAGCTGCTGAAGAGACGAGGCGTTTCGGTGGGGCTTTTCAGACCGATAACGGTCTTCCCCTATCCCTACAAGCAGCTGTTTGACGCGGCGCAGAAGGCAAAAATGGTATTCTGCGTGGAGATGTCCACGGGCCAGATGCTCGAGGATGTCAAGCTCTCCCTTGAGGGCTCCAAGCCAGTCCACTTCTACGGCCGGACTGGCGGGATAGTTCCTTCGCCAGAAGAGGTTCTGCGTCAGGTTGAAAAGATTAGGAATGGTGAGGAGGTGGACAAGGTATGGGAGAAATAGTTTTCAAGAGGCCTGAATCGCTGCTGCCTGTTACGACTCATTACTGTCCGGGCTGCTCTCACGGGATAGTTCACAGGATCATTGCACAGACCATCGATGAGCTGGGGATTCAGGAGCGCACGGTCGGTATCGCGCCAGTCGGGTGTTCCGTCCTAGCCTACAACTACTTCAACTACGACTTCTTCGAGGCATCGCACGGGCGCGCCCCAGCGGTCGCAACGGGTGCCAAGCGTGCACGTCCGGACCTGATCATCTTTGCGTATCAGGGCGATGGGGACCTTGCCTCGATCGGTATGGCGGAGATAGTTCACGCCTGCAATCGAGGCGAGAAGATCACGGTGATCTTCATTAACAACACGGTCTATGGGATGACAGGTGGCCAGATGGCTCCTACTACGATGCCGGGCCAGGTAACCACAACCAGCCCCTACGGCCGAGACGTGAACCTGATCGGGTGGCCGATTCGGATGTGCGAGCTTCTCGCAAGCCTCAGGACCGAGGGGTACATCGCAAGGGTCTCAATGCACTCCGCGAGGGAGATTGTCAAGGCCGAAAAGGTGATCAAGAAGGCCTTCGAGCTTCAGGTGGCCAATAGGTGCTTCACGTTCGTGGAGGTTCTCTCCACCTGCCCGACCAATTGGGGCCTGACGCCGAGAGAATCTCAGAAATGGTTGGAAAAAGAGATGTTGCCCTATTATCCACTTGGGCTCTTCAAGAGCCCAAATGGTGACGAATCTAAGAGTTAGCCTTCGATTTTGAGGAATCGCAGAACCACATTTTAAGAGTTTGGTGAGGTCAATTGACTACAGAGTTAATAGTGGCAGGTTTTGGTGGACAGGGGGTTCTCCTGTTCGGTAAGTTTCTGGCTCTCTCTGGCTTGAAGGAGAGCAAGGAGGTCGTTTGGATACCGTCTTATGGCCCCGAAATGCGTGGCGGGACGTGCAACTGCACAGTAGTGGTCTCAGATGATCCGATCGGCTCTCCGATCATCGATTCACCGAATACGGTCGTTGTGATGAACAAGCCCTCGTTGGTTAAGTTCGGACCAAGGGTCAGCCCTAATGGGCTCTTGCTCATCAATAGCTCGCTGATCGATACGACGTCGGACAGAACTGATATACGCATAGAGACCGTGCCGGCCAACGACATCGCGCTCGAGCTGGGCAACGGCAAGGCGGCCAATATGGTCGCGCTTGGCGCTTATGTTGCGCTCACGAAGGCTGTCAAGCTCGACACCGTCCTGAGCATTGTCAAGGAGAACTTCGCCAAGAAAAAAGAGTTCCTCGACCTGAATATCAGCGCAGTGAAGAAGGGCTACGAGCTAGCCAGCTAAGTTGGCAGTTGTCCGTTGCCGGTTGCCAGTGTAGGACGGGCTTTCTAGCCTGTCCGTTCGCGGTGTAGGGCGGGCTTTCTAGCCTGTCCAAAAAGTCGGTGTGCAGTCGTAGGGGCGGTGCTTGCCCCGCCCTGTCTCCGTTTGGCAAATCATAAGGAG
>CAZKNE010000041.1:0-1159 GCA_964554005.1 uncultured bacterium
GACGAGCGTGTTGTCCTCGGGCAGCGTTATCGTGGTGTTCGTCGCCCCATAAGAAACAGTCGTCTCCTCGCCCGTCCGATCGGTAATCGAGGTCACCTTGTTGTTCACGTCAAAAACATAGTCCGTCGTCGCAGATTCGGCATCCGTAACCTCGTCCAGACGACCGTTCAAATCGTAGCCATAGCTCTCGGTCGTCCCATCTGGACGCGTCGCTTGGTCCAAACGCCCAGAAAGATCGTAGCTGTAAGACCAGTCCCGGCCATCGATCGTGGAGACGGTCGAGATGCGACCGGCAAGATCGTAGTCAATGTCAATATAGTTGCTGTTGCTGTTGCTAATTCTTGTCGGCTTGTTAGAGACATTGTACATAATGCTTACATAATTGTCCGTATCCGGCGCCTCGATCTTGGTCAGCTTATAGACGCTTCCCCTTTGCTCGAACGTGAGCGCACTGCCGTCCTTGCGGTCCGCAACGAATTTGCCGTTAAGGTATTCTCTGATACACGAAATGCCCGTCGCCTCGTCCACCGGCGGCACGTAGGTGTAAAGCGCCGCGTCCTTGCCGCCGCCCTTGCCGCCATCACCAAGCTCAATAACGAGCGCGACTGACTGGCCCAGCGTCGTTTTGAAAGTCAGGGTCGCGCTCGTGCCGGTGCCTATCTTGCTCAGATAGATGTCGTAGTTGAGTTCCCAGCCAGTCGAGAAATAGGTGCTATCCGTGTTCTGCGTGCTGTAGATGCGCTGCACGGCTATCGGCACATCCCCCGGCACGCTCGCCTCGTTTCGCACGAGAAACATGCGGCCCGAAGTTGTGAACAGGTTCTTGAACCGCTCTCCCTCGCTCTGTTTCACATAGAACCCAAGATTCTGCGTGAATCGCGAAGGATTGCCCTGCATCGACGAGCCAGCTAGAAGCCCGCTGGGAATGCCACGCCTTCCCGGCGGAACTTTCGGATTGATCCTTCCGGCTGACCGGCCCGTGGCCGCAAAAGCCATCGCTCCAAAATCATGGAGCAGAAGGAATGAAAAACAAAATAGGACAGCCCAGACAACCGCCTTGCTGCGCATCGCCGCACCCCTTTCCTACAGTTTGCGGGGCCCCTTCCGAGGCCTCAATGCCGAGGCCTCAATGCCGAGGCCTCAATGCCGAGGCCTCAAT
>CAZKNE010000041.1:1259-10757 GCA_964554005.1 uncultured bacterium
CCGAGGCCTCAATGCCGAGGCCTCAATGCCGAGGCCTCAATGCCGAGGCCTCAATAAAAAATGTAAAACAAACAAGCCTCATACCACACTACGCAAGACATGTCAAGCATAAATGCAAGACAACAAAATCACCCGTATACCACACTAAACACGTTATGTCAAGTATAAATATGTAAAAAATGAAAAATTCTGTCAAGCGTTTTTTTTGCTCGATGTTATATTGGGGTCAATATCTTGCCCCATCTTGTCCCAACCGATCATTGGGGCTAAAGATGGGGAAGCGGAGGCTCTCCGCCCCAGACACTGGGCCGTGGGCACCAGTTAGCCCATGTCGCGCATGTATTCGTGGTAGAGCTTTGCGTATTCCCCACCCAGGGCGAGTAGCTCTTGGTGCGTGCCTCGCTCTCTAATCATGCCGTCGCCGACGACGAGGACCAGGTCCGCGTAACGAACCGTAGAGAGGCGATGCGCCACGACGAAGGACGTGCGGTCGCGCATCAGTCGGCCCATGGCCTCCTGTAGTCTCTGCTCGATCATGGTGTCAACGGACGACGTGGCCTCATCCAGGATGAGAATCCTGGGGTTGGCGATGAAGGCTCGCGTGAAGCAGATGAGCTGGCGTTCGCCCTGTGAGAGCCCCGCGCCTCGCTCATGGACTTGCGTCTGATAGCCGTCCGAGAGCTTCATTATACATTCGTGGGCGCCGAGGGCTTTCGCCGCGTCAACGACTTTTTCGTCGGAGACTTCGGGGTTGGCAAATCGGAGGTTCTCTATGACCGTTCCGGTGAAAAGGAAGCTGTCCTGAAGGACGATCCCCATCTGCTCGTGCAGCGATTTGAGCGTCCCGTCCTTGACGTCAGTCCCGTCGATGAGAACGTGTCCCCTCTGCGCCTCGTAGAACCGTGGGATGAGGCTGACGAGCGAGCTCTTGCCGCCGCCGGTCGGTCCGACCATCGCGATGGTCCGACCTGGTTCGGCAACGAAGGAGATGTCTTTTAGAACCCAGTTTCGTTCGCTATCGACGTCATAGCTGAAATAGACATGGCTGAACTCGACCCGGCCGTTTATCTGCGGGATGGGCTTTGCGGCCGTGCGGTCTCTGACCTCTGGGTTGGTGTCTAGCAGCTGGAATATCCGCTCTGCGGCCGCCGTTGCGGATAGCGCGTCGTTGTAAAGCCAGGTCAGCCCTTCAAGGGGCCAGAAGAACATGCCCAGCAGAAGCATGAACTCCGCCAGCACGCCAATCGTCAGCTCGCCTTGAGCGATCAGACTCGCCCCATAAAGAAGGATAATGCCTGTCGCCGAGGCAAACATCATGTCCATGAATGGGAAATAGGAGTTCCACACTCTCGAGGCGCTCATCATGTTTTGGACGTATTGGTCGTTGAGTCGGCGGAAGGTCTTGGCGTTTCTGGCTTCACGGACAAAGGCCTGGACTACGCGCACGCCGTTTATGTTCTCAGCGAGGTTCGCCGTGATGCGCGATATACTCTCCCTCGTTCTTCGGTATGCGATCAGGCCGTATTTGTGAAACATGAGGCTCGCGAGCATTAGAGGGGGCACAGTTACGCCGATGGCGATAAAGAGTTTCACGCTGCTGCGGCACATGAGGAAGGTAACGCCCACCAGGGCGAAGACGCTGCTCGTGAAATCGACAAGGCCCCACGAGACGATCTCCTCGAGCGCCTCGATATCCCTGTCGGCTCTGGCGATGATCCTTCCGGCCTTTGTCCTGTCGAAGTACTTCATAGAGAGCTCTTGGACATGCGTGAAGACAGCGTTTCGCAGGTCGTTCAGCACTCTCTGTCCCCTCGACGAGCCAATCTTTATCTGGGAGCGTGCAAGCAACCATCTAGCAAGACAGATCAGAACATAAAGACCGGCGATTGCGGCGAGGCCGAGGACATCGCCTTTGGCGATATGGTCATCAATGCCTATCCTGACGAGTTTCGGCCCGGCAAGCGCGCACAAGACATAGGCAAGCTCCATCAGTAAGACGAGAATGATCGCCCATTTGTACGGCGCCATGAAGGTCAGCATCCGCCTGAGGACCTTTCGAGAAAGCGGCGCTCGCGCCAGCTCCTCTTGAAGCATTACGTCGTCCACTGCTGTCGTCATGCAACTACCTCCCGCGCGACTGCTCTTGTGAGTCGCTGTCCCTCACAGATTGTCCGATATATACCTTCAGTTTCGGCAAGGTCAGCGTGGGTGCCCGTCTGAACTATCCTGCCCCCGTCCAAGACAAGGACCTTGTCCGCGTGCTGGACAGTCGAGATACGCTGCGAAATAATGAAGGTCGTCTTGTCTTTCGAAAGCTGCCGAAGCGCCTCGTGTATGCCCCGCTCGGTGTAAGAGTCCACGCTCGCGGTGGCGTCATCCAGTATCAGTACCCGCGGGTCTGATGAGATTGCCCTGGCTATCGATATTCGCTGCTTCTGGCCGCCGCTAAGAGTGACGCCTCGCTCGCCGATTATCGTGTCATACCCCTTCTCAAGGTCCTCGATGAATCTGTGCGCTCCGGCGGCCTCTGCAAACCTCCTTATGTCTGCGCTGGACGCATCAGGACTTCCATAGCGAATGTTATCGGCCACAGATGCGGAGAAAAGAAACGTGTCCTGAAACACAACTCCGACCTGGCTCCTCAGCGACTCGAGTGTGACTCCTGTTACATCTTGACCGTCGATCAGGACACGACCCTCGTCCGGATCGTGGAAGCGCCCGAGCAGCGAAACTAGCGAGCTCTTGCCACAGCCTGTTCTACCCACGACGGCGACGGTCTGGCCCGGCTCGACAGAAAAGTTCACACCATCGAGAACCTTCTGGTCGCCAAGCGTGAGCGATACGTTCTCGAAGACCACCCGGCCCCGGCCATCGGCCATCGGCTCGGCGTCTGTTCTATCCTCGATCTTTACTTCCTCGTCCAGCAGCTTGAATATCTTCTCCGCACTCGCCGATGCCTGCTGCGCGAAGTTGACCATGCGTCCAACAATCCTCATGCGATTGGCGATGTTCTGGAGATAGAGCAAACACGCAGCGACTGCACCCAAAGACACCGCCCCATTTATTACAAGCACGCCACCCAATAGCAGCGTCAGGGGAATGCTGAACCTGAAAACGAACACCGCGAATGGGATGCTCTCCGCCCAGACCGCGATCGCCTTGATCATCTGCTGCGTAAATACTTGGGCACGACCGCCGAACTTGTTGATCTCCCGCCGCTCCTGACCAAACGCTCGAACGACCCTTGCGCCGGCGATGTTCTCCTGAAGCACTGTCGTGACATCGTCATATCTGTCGCTTGCCTTTTTGAATATGGGCCGCATCTTATGTGCGAACTTGATCATCAGAAGCAAGCTCGGGACAACCACCGCAAGTGCTGCTGCGCCGAGCCTATAGTCCCACATCATGATGACGACCCCTGCACCGACAATATAAGATATGATTTCAGGCCCCATGAAGACCGTTGTCGCGAGAAACATCCTGATCTTGTCAATGTCGCGTGTGGACCTGGCGATCAGCTCGCCTGACGATGTATCCCCATGATACTCAACCGACAGCCGCTGCACCTTCTCGTAAAGCTTACACCTCAGGTCCGAGATAACGCCATGAACGATGGCGGTCTGGGTCAGCCCTCGGCGGAACCGAAACAGGTCCCGCAGCAGCGACACACCGAAATACAGCAAGACGTATGCCAGCGCAAGCGGCATCACCTGCGCAGCGTTTGCACCCGCCCGAAGCATCCGCGTAATATGGTCTATCGCCCACGCAACAATGACCGGTCTGAACAGGTCGAGACCAAGTCCGGCGTATAGCAGGACATAGAGCAGCACAGCCTTGCGCTTGTAAGGCTTGATGTGCTTCAAAAGCCGCCAGATGACCTTTAGTGACGGCTTTTTATCCTCAGCCAATTGAACATCACCTCCGTTTACCAGTAGCGTTAAAAATAAAAAACCCTGAACTCGCGAGAGTCCAGGGCTTTAAGGAGGAGAAAAATGAGTTTTCTACCATCTATCTAATCCCCGGGCCCTCCCGGCATGAAATGTCGCTTGGAACCGGCACGTTCGACCGATTCTGCGCATAACACCCTACGGCGCAGACTCCAGCCGACATTGCGGGGTGCTTCCTATCCACAGTAACCAGCCCTCCAAGCGCTCACTAAATCAAAAGTATGAAACATTAAACCATCGATATAACAGGGCTTGATCCACTTTGTCAAGTATTTTTTGCGGACTTTTTTTCACCGCTAGATGAAAACTTGTGTCCAGCAGCTGGGCCATCACCCCAAACCCCTTAGGATGCTGGAAAGGATACGCGCTCAGGATGCACACCTGCCCCTGGCGCACCGCGCCCGATCCGATCTCTGAACCTCAACGCAACATCTCAGCAACTATTGCCTCGGCCGCCGCCCTGGGGTTCTTGGCTCTAGTGATCGGTCTGCCAACGACGAGGAAGTCCGCGCCGAGCTCGACAGCCCGGGCAGGTGTGATTGTTCTCTTCTGGTCGTCCTTGCGACCGGCGGGTCTGATCCCCGGCACTAGCACCTTGAGCTCTCTCCCGAACTCCCTCTTCAATGCCTCGAGCTCGCGCCCGGACGCAACAACGCCGTCGAGTCCTGCTTCCCTGGCAAGTCCGGCGAGGTGGATGACCTGCTCTTCAAGCGATCGCCGACATGAAAGCTCTTCGGAAAGGGCACGTTGGTCCAGGCTCGTGAGGACCGTTACTCCCATCAGAAGCGGCCTGTGAGGCTTGTCGGCCCAGTTCGCCTTGACCGCCTGCGCCGCGGCTCTCATCATCTCAAGGCCTCCGAGCGTATGCAGCGTCATGAGTCGGACGCCCATTTCGGCGAGGTTCACAGAAGCTTTTGCGATAACGGAAGGAATATCGTGAAATTTGAGGTCTAAAAACACGTTCAGTCCATTCGACACCAGCGTATCCACGATAGTGAGGCCAGCGAATGTGAAAAGTGCGCTTCCTATCTTGAATGAGGAGACGATTCCCGAGAGCTCGTCAACGAGCCGAAAAGCGTCATTCACAGAATCTGTGTCAAGTGCCACAAAGAGTCTTGATGCGTTCATGCCGCCCCCGTCAACTTTGTTCGTATGCGTCATCGCCGCCGGCCGAGGCCTCAGCCAACAGGCCGTGATGTCTCATTTTCGTCCTAAGTTGTTTTCGACTGATCTTGAGGTACTTCGCGGTGTTGGTCTGATTCCAGCCGTTGGCCTCGAGCGCTCTCAGAATAATACCCTTTTCTACCTCTCTAAAATCAATGCCGCCAGAAGACACGTCACGGACCAAGTCATCCGAGCCCGAGGCGGACATGATTGACTGCCTTATGTTCTCTGGAACTATCCTGTCGGACGTGCACATGACGACCGCCCTCTCCACAGCGTTCTCGAGCTCCCTGACGTTGCCAGGCCAGTCGTAGTTCACGAGCACCCGCATCACCGCCGGGACAAACAACGTGATGCTCTTGGAGTTCTCGTCCGCATACTTCTTGAGGAAATGCTTGGCCAGAAGCGGTATGTCATCCTTCCTGGACCGAAGCGGAGGAACCTTAATCGTGATCACGTTCAGCCTGTAGTATAAGTCCTCTCGAAACTTGCCCTGACGAATCAAGTCTTCGAGGTCTTTTTGGGTTGATGCCTCAACGCGTATATCGACGTGGACGTCCGTAGAGCCCCCGATGCGGTGGAAACACCGCTCCTGAAGGACTCGCAGCAACTTCGCCTGCACCGAGAGACTTACTCCAGCGATCTCATCGAGAAAAAGCGTCCCACCGTCCGCCAACTCGAACTTCCCCTTGTCCCGACGATAGGCTCCCGTATATGAGCCCTTCTCATGGCCAAACAACTCATTCTCCAACAGCGTCTCCGGAATCGCCGTGCAGTTAACAGCGATGAATGGCGCGTTCTTGCGAATGCTCGTGTAGTGAAGCGCGCGAGCGATCAGCTCCTTTCCTGTGCCACTCTCACCGACGATGAGGATTGTGGCGTGGGTGTCTGCCACACGGCGGATAGTGTCGAAAACGTTCTGCATCTCGGGAGCAGAGCCTATCATTCCAGCGAATTCGTGCTCAGAAGCAGCCTCGAGCCTCGCTGGCGAGGTCAGGTCCCGTTCAGTCACTGCGCGCTCGAGAAGAATAAACATCTCGTTGTAGTCAATAGGTTTCGTCAGGTAGTCGTAGGCGCCCTGCTTCATCGCCTCGACCGCCATCTCAATGCTGCCATAGGCCGTCATCATTATGACCGGCAGCTTGGGATGGATACTCTTGACCGCCTGTAAGAGGTCCATTCCGCTCTTGCCCGGCAACACGTAGTCCGAGATAAGCACATCAACATTATCTGTCTTGAGTCTCTTCAAAGCCTCCTCCGCAGAGAGACTCGTCAAAACAGCGTGCCCACGCTGCGTGAGCCGAGCGGCGAAGACTTTCAATATGTTCGCCTCGTCGTCAACAACCAAAACTGTTGCCACTGCAAACACTCCTCCTAAAGCACGAGGCCGACTGGATTCTCGATAGTTAGCCCATTCTTATACTGTAAAACCCAAAGATTCGCACACCCATAAGAGTAGGAAAAATGCAAATGGCTAATCGTTCTTCGTCCAATCCCTGACTAGGTTCTCCCGGCGTATGTCCGCAAACTCGTCATCTTCGTTCTCGGAAGCCGGCTCCTTGCCTGGCTGCGCATTGTGGCTCACGGCTGGCTGTGGTCCTGCACGCCGCTCTCGCAGCTCATTGTGATCTTTCTTGGGCCAAAACGATTCAGGCATGGACTTGCCTTCACCCATCTGCTCTTTTCCTTTCAAGGTGGCGAACTTCTCGAGCTTGTGCAGCTCGTCATCTAACGCCAACCGGTCTTTCTCGACCTCCTTCTGTCTGAACACCAGCCTGCTGACGGCCCAAAGGATGAACACAATGACAACCGCAACGATTACAACGATGATCGGCCCAAGTGCCCTCGGATTCTCTCCCATGGATTGAATCCAATACTCCATGTCCCTGTACCTCCTTCACGACTTGCGAGCTGTCTAAATCTGGCAGTGAGAATGCGCCACAATCCGTTGCAAGTCAAGGGAGAGCAGAATGGTGAAAACGGGGATACGCAACGGTTTGGGGAACCAATAGTTGAATGCCGGGGCCATCTTCATTAGATTGGAGTCATCTTACAACATCATAAATGGGAACAGACTTGAACAAACAGCCGCAGATTGCAGGACGAACTTGACCAATACTAAGGCTTGGAGCAACTCAAGGATATTCCTTATTCTCGTCCTCTGCGCTCTGATAGTCAGAACGATATACCTCCTCTCTTCGCCCAACATCCCACAATATCGATACTTCAACTTCGACGAGGCGGACTACGAGCTCATCGCACAAAACCTCTTTGAGGGGAATGGCTATTGCTACCTCAGAGGACATCCCACAGCGTTCAGGCCCCCGCTATACCCGCTGATGATCGCCTCAGTCTATAAGGCCTCGGGGACGCGGAGCCATGCGGCTGTCCGATGGGTTCAGGTGCTCATAAGCTCCGCCACTGCCGGCCTTGTTTTCCTTCTCGGGTTGCTTGTCTTCGGGCGAGGCGCAGGCGTTTGGGCGGGTGCAATCTTCGCACTGTATCCAACGATGCTCTACTACGTCCCAAGACTCTTGACCGAGACGCTCTTCATCGCCCTCCTGTGCGCCTCGCTTGTTATGTTGGTCCTCGCAATTAAGCGAGGCGCCGCGAATCTCTTCGCCGCAGCCGGGCTTTTCTTTGGCCTCTCATTCTTGTGCAGGCCAGTCCTGCTCCCGTTTATCATCGGCCTTTTCGTCCCGATGATGTTCCTGTTGTCGAGGCGCAAGGTAATCCACAGAACTGCCGTTTGCTCAATCGCTTTCCTCGCTGTCTTTGTGGCTGCGGTCTCGCCGTGGGTCATCCGCAACTACATCGTGTTCGACAAGTTCATCCCGACCGACACGCACCTAGGCTGGGTCTTATGGCATAACACGAGGGTCCACTTCGATTTCGACGCCGATTTCGCCAAGTCAAAGCGCGAGATAGACCAGGTGGAAGCGAAGGGGGAGCTGACGAGCGAGGGCTTCTTCGACGCGATCCAGCGACATGCACACTTCGGGGTTCAGGCGCAGCAGGATGGGATCGGCAAGGCCTACGGCTCGGGCCAGGTGCCGCGGACGGAGACCGAGATCAGCCGTTTCTTCCTGAGCAAGGCCGTGGAGTTCTACGGCCAGCATAAACTCCGCTTTGTGAGGGACAGGGTGGCGAACTTCATCAACTTCTGGATGCCAATCTCGTCAATTGAGGGCAGGAAAGGCAAATACCTTTACTGCTACGGCGTCATTGCTCTCTTCGCCGCCATCGGGCTCTATCTCGCCATCAAGAAACAGAAACTGATCCCCTCGCTGCCGCTTCTTTTGATTGTGGCGAACTTCTGGATCGCCACGACGCTCGTCATATACCACTCGCGCCTCAAGATGCCCGCCGACATCGCAACCATCGTCTTCGCCGGCTATTCGATGGACGCAATCCGCCGCGAAAAGGGCCTGAAATGGCTTCTGTGTATTGTCGCAATCGCGATTGGCCTGAACCTCATTGCCGGCCTCTTCCTGCTGCCGCTGAAAGAGCTGGTCAAGGCGGTCTTCTGACGGAGACCAAATCACTCGAAACCGATGCTTGCACCCCAATCGCCTGGCCCCGTTGTCCGCTTGCCTCACGCCCTCCGTGCGACCTTGTTCGCCAAGATAGAGATCAGCCCGCCCAGGCCGATGTAGCCCAGAATGACTTCGAGCAAGACGACGAATTCGCCCCATGCGGACACAGGCTCGACATCCCCGAATCCCAGGGTCGTGAACGTCACAATCGAGAAGTAATAAGGTGTTAGCCAAGACGCTGCTCTGATGATCTTTTCACCGGTGTCGAGCACCACCGCCGCGTCCAGTTGGACAATCCCAGTAGTTGCATAGACCAGTCCGAATATGAAGGCAAAAATGGCACACCAGAACGCCCAAAGGCTGAATCGCTGGCCGTAGAAGCAACTCCACCGCCAGAGAAACGCCCAGCGAGGATGTCTTGACCTGAACTCCTCGATGTAGGCGATGTCCTTAATATACCGCCTGGTCAAAGAATCGGTCACGGTTGTGTCCACGCCGCTTACTCCGTCCCATCGAGTGAGGGGGATTCTGTGGTTACGCTTTAGCGCGTGAGCTACGCGTGGAACCGCTCGGAGCGCTCTGCGCACCGTGAACCCACGCCGTATTGCCTCAACGTAAATCCGAATCGGGACCCTTGCACATAACCACCGGCAGCCTTCCCTGAGCATGTGCCGGAGTTTATACTCAGTCATGCATTCTTTTCCGGGAATCGTGGCGTCTTTCACACGTGCCATATGCAAATTGACCCCTTCAAGATGGGCCCATTGGAGGTCGGCCCCTTCAAGATGGGCACGCCGGAGGTCGGCCCCTTCAAGATGGGCACGCCGGAGGTCGGCCCCTTCAAGATGGGC
>CAZKNE010000042.1:0-9849 GCA_964554005.1 uncultured bacterium
CGCTGACGGCCTCGGCGAACTCCATCGGGTCTTTGAAGTCCTTGCGACTGACGGTCTCAACGGGGATGCCTGCCCGCGTTGCCCGAACCACACCGTAAGCATCTGGCCTGCTGGAGACCACTACCGCGATTTTAGCCGGCAGCCTGCCAGCCTGTATCCTGTCGATGAGGTTTTGTAGGGTCGTTCCCGCGCCGGAGAGCAGCACGGCAAGCGAGACAGGCTTAGTATCGCGAGAATCGTGGTGAGCCATCATTTCTATCTGATGCCCGAACCTGTCGGGACGTCCTTGTCAATTGTGAGCAGCGACACTATTTCCTTGCTTTCTGCGGCCAGAACCATCCCTTGCGACTCGATGCCGAATATCTTGGCAGTGGCGAGATTCGCCAGAAAGATGATCTTTTTGCCAACCATCTCTTCAGGCGCATAAAACTCCTTCATGCCCGCCACAGCGGTGCGGACCTCATCTCCGATGTCAACCGTGAGCTTCAAGAGCTTCTTTGAGCCCTCGACAGCCTCTGCGGAGAGAATCTTGCCCACAACGAGCTTAATCTTCGCGAAATCATCGATCGTGATCATTGGTTTCCCCTTATATGTCTTCGCTTTGTCCGAAACCGGTTTCTGGACAGCGTCCGTCGCGGGCAGTCTCCTCGTGATGAATACAGGTGAAATATCGCCTATTTTGCTGCCTGGCTGAAGGCCACCCCACCTCACCTGTTGAGGCAGGTTAGTCCCCTGCGGTGCCGAATCGCCGAACTGGCTGAGCATCTTGGCCGCGGCCGAGGGTATGAAGGGTTGCAGCATCCTAAGAATGATGCGGCCTGTCTCGAGAACGGAGTAAAGAACGGAGTTGAGCATGTCGTGCTCGCCGTCCCTGTCCAGAGCCCAGGGCTTCTCGCGGTCTATGAAGATGTTCGCTTTCGATATTAGCTCCCACACAGCCTCGAGCGCCTTGCGGAAATCAAGGTCATCAACATATCGGCAGTAGGCGTTGAATGTAGATTCGGACATATCTCGCAATTGCTGGCCTGATGCGCCCGTATCTTGCGGTATGCGTCCCTGCAAGTATTTCTTGCACATCGAGAGCGACCGATAAATCAAGTTGCTCAGGTCGTTTGCCAGATCGCTGTTGTATCGGTTTATCAGGTTTTTCTCAGAGAAGTTGCCGTCCTGACCAAACTGGACGTCGCGCATCAGAAAGTAGCGCACAGCGTCCGCCCCGAACTCCTTTGCGAGGTAGAACGGATCGACGACGTTGCCGACACTTTTGGACATCTTCTGGCCCGAGACGCGCAGCCAGCCGTGATTATAGAGCGATTTGGGCAGCGGTATGTCTGCCGACATAAGCATCGCTGGCCAATAGACGCAGTGGAACTTCAAGATGTCCTTACCTAGGAGATGAAGGTCGCAGGGCCAGTAGCGCGCGAACAACTCCTCGTCGGTTCCAAAACCAATCCCCGTGAGGTAGTTGATCAGCGCGTCTATCCAGACGTAGAGCGTGTAGCCCTCGGCATTCGGGATTTGTATGCCCCAGCTGAGGTTCGACCTGCTGATGCAGAGGTCTTTGAGGCCTTGCTCGACGAAGCGCCTCGCCTCGTTCATCCTGAAATCTGGCCTGATGAAGTCGGGATGTGCATCGTAGTGCGCAAGCAGAGGTTTTGTGTATCTGGAGAGGGCGAAGAAGAACGCTCGCTCCCGGAAGCGCTCGACTGGCCGGCCACAGTCGGGGCACTTGCCGTCCTCAACCTGTAGGTTGGTCAAGAAGTTCTCCTCGAACTTGCAGTACCAGCCCTCGTATTCACCCTCATAGATATCGCCTTTGACTAACATCCGCTCGAGGAACTTCAGCACACTCTTCTCGTGTCTCGGCTCGGTCGTCCGAATGAAGTCGTCGTTGGCGATCTCAAACTCCGTCAAGAGCCTTCTCCAGACCTCGGCCATCTCGTCAACGTATTGCTGCGGCGCTATCCCCTTCGCGGCGGCTGCCGACTGAACCTTCTGCCCGTGCTCGTCCATCCCCGTCAGAAACATCACGTCATAGCCCATTGCCCGCTTGTAGCGGGAGAGGACGTCCGCTGCGATCGTGGTGTAGGCGTTGCCGATGTGCGGCACGCTGTTTGCATAGTAGATTGGCGTCGTTACGTAGAATGTGCTTTGTGACATGTCAGATGTTCTCTATATCAAAAGGAAGCAACAGCGATTCAACAGCCGGTAATATGCCATTCGACCAGGATTCGATCAAGCCGGTACATTCCTGAGAAACCGTAGCGACTGACGCAGGCGGGGCCGGCATCCTGCTCATCCATGTGTATTGCTCAGCATCAGTGCAGCTGAAGCGGTGTAGCCCACACATCAGTAACGGGCGACATGGTCTGCGGCCAGCAGAACGCCGTGTAGAACGTGTAAGTCCCCGGAGCGAGGGAGCCGTCCAGAACCACGTTAATGAAGGTGATGGCGTCTGAGCAGAAAGGCCCAGGGAGTGGGCGGAACTCAAGAGGCGCGAGGTGCGTGTCGAAGGCGGGTAGAGACAAGATGCCTCCGTCGGGGAGAACTACTAGAGCGTATAGGTCAACGTCGAGGGCATCGCCCGGATTGTAGCAGTAGAAGCTGGCCGTGAGCCGGTTGCCGGCGTAGAAGTCCTCGCCGTTTGCCAAGATGGCGGCTGTCGGTGCTCCATCGCTTGGGTATGTCCCGACACAATTTGAGACCTGAGACCAGTTGGCGGAATCGTCAATCGCCTTGATCGCAAAATAGTAGTAGCTTCCGGGCGCGAAGCCCGCGATGACGAAGTGCTCGGCGGCACCGCTTATCTGAGGCGTCCAGGACGTCGAATCGGCGTAAACGATGGCGGCTGGCCAGTTGGTCTCGTTGATCGGTGCATCGGCGAACCTCAGCTCGTAGCCGCTCGCAGTCCCGAACCTCCCATTGTCGCCAGTTGCGGTGAACCTCAGCAGTATCTCGCCCGGGTTGAGCCATTTCCGAGCAGAGAGGTCGAATATCGGCGAAGGGGGCACGGATTCCCCGGTCGGCGTCGCCGAGGCTACGTTCGAGATTCGTGAGGCGTTCTGCACCTCGTCAATGGCTTTGATGGCGAAGTATGAGACTTGGTTGGCCGTAAGATTAGAGACGACTAAAGTCTCGAGGCTTCCGGCGGGTTGCGGGGCCCAGGCAAGCGATGGCTGATAGAGGGTTGCGCTAGGGAAGTTCTCGGAGGTGATCATCGAGGGTGAGTATCTAAGTTCATAGGAGGCGGCCGTGCCCTCGATGCCGTTGTCGCCGGTTGCTGTGAACCTCAACGTAACGGAGTTTTCGCCGGGCGTGGCCGACAGATCACGTATCGATGATGGTGGAACCGTGTCCCGACCGGACATGGCCGAGGCGCTGTTTGAGACCTCCGATTCGTTTGAGCTGTCGTCGAACGCCTTGAGCGCGAAGTAATAAGTTCTGCCCGAAAGAAGGCCTGAGATGGTTTTGAGCTCCTGCTCACCTGATGGCATCGGGGTCCAGGCGAGCGATGGCTGGAACGTCTCGACGAACGCCCAGTTGGCAGTCGTGATCTCGAACAGGGCGTATTTGAGAATGTATCTGGTGGCCACTCCCAGGTCGCCATCGTCGCCGGTTGCGGTCCACGAGAGGATGACTTGGCCCTCGACCTGACTCTCCTCGGCGGCAAGGTCATTGATGCGAGCTGGAGGCACGCGGTCCTGACCTCCCCCAGCGGAGGCGCAGTTTGAGACGTTCGACCAGTTGCCGGCGTCATCGAGCGATATGACCGCGAAGTAGTATGCGGTGCTGCTGTCCAAGCCTGAGATGACCCACGATTCCTGGCTGCCGGCCGTCTTGGGGACCCAATCGTGCGAGGGACTGTGGACCTCGGCCGCGTCCCAGTTGGCCTCGTTGATGAAGGACTCGGAGTATCTTAGCTCATAGCCGACGACGGTCCCGACGGTTCCATCGTCCCCGGGCGCCGTGAAGCTCAACGTTATCTGGCCCTCGAGCGGCCCGGAGATGGCAAACAAGTCCTCAATCGCCGCCGGCGGCACATCGTCGGAGGGCGCCTCGGTCGAGGCGAGGTTGGACATTGCCGATGCGTTGTCGAGGTCGTCGAATACCTTCAGGGCGAAGTAGTATGTCTCTTGTGCATCGAGTCCCGTTACGCTCTTCTGCTCCTTCACGCCAGCCTCCAGCGGAACCCAGGAGGTAGAGGGCGAATAGAGGGTTGCGCCCGAGAACTCTGACGCTTCGAACGGCTCGGTGCTGTATCTCAACTCATAGCGGGCCGCCGTGCCCGTCTTGCCATCGTCGCCGACTGCGGTCCAGCTGATGCCGCAGATTGCAGGGTCGTCCGTATCTCTCTGGGCAAAGAGGTCCTCGACCTTTGCTGGCGGGACCTTGTCCGAGCTGGACCCGACGAACAGCATCTCGATCGTCGAGTCGGCCACGTTGGCCTCACTGTCACGTGCGTGGACGCCAAGCTCGACCACGCCTTGCCCGCTGTCCGAAACGGGAAGATATGTCGAATAGATAAAATCGTTAGGGCGGAGGTCGCCGTGCGTGCCGTCATCGTAGAGCACGGTCTCTGCCTCGCCTCCGATTGGGAGCAGATTCGCCTCTACCGACGTTATGTTCTGATGTCCGTCCCTGTGAACAGCACAGACGCAGAACAGGACGTCTGCCTCGCCATCTCTTCCCGCGGTCATGTCCACCAGGCTGGGGTAGGCCAGCGCGAACGCTATCTCGATAGTGGCGCTGCCGCCGCTCTCGCGCACCGAGCGCTGTGTAGTTGCAGTGTCAACCGAGATTTGAGCCAGCTCGCCCTGGGAGACAGTGAAACATCCCGTCTGAGGCACGAATAATGTCTCGAGGTTGAGTGGACCCTGGGCGAAATCCTCGGTCATGAGGTAGTAGGTGCCTGGGGCAGGATAGAAGCTCACCCTTCCCGAGGCGCCGAGGCTGCCCTCGTTTTTGCGGCCTAGGTAGAGCCCATTCTCCTCGAATAGGTATGCCCTTGCGGACGAGAAGGGCGTCCCGCTCTTGGTGACGTTCACCTCGATCTGGTTTTGGATAAACGCTTTGGCAATTGTCTTTGAGTCCCCGGCCGAGAGGTTCACGAGGCGTTCCGTTCTGGAATCTTGGGCATCAGTTCCCGCTGTGAACTGGAGCCGATACTCGCCCGGTGGAACAGTTAGCGTTCGCTTGCCGTCATCACCAACGCCATACTCGGGCGTTGATGCGACCCATGCGCCCGAGTTCTCATCGAAGACCGCCACGTTGCCGTTGCATGACCCGTTGCTGTTTGTGATCCTCGCATTGATGTTCGCCGTATCGACGACGATGTCGCGCTCGAGGTGTTGTCCGCTGTTCAGAGCTAAAGGCGAGGCAAGCCTCTGGACGAAAGCGGGCCCGTCGAACCCGTTATACGTGAGCTCTGCGTCGTATTGTCCGACCAAGAGGACGTAGGAGCTCTGGCCCAATGGCAAGTTGCCGAGGTTGGAGGCCTCATCGCTTTTTTTATCCTTGCGGAATAAACTCGCAAAGTCCTTGTAGCCGCCCGATTCGGGGACGTAAACGAAGAGACCAAGATTGCTCGGGACTGGCCCGGCCGTGTCGAACGTTGAGAGCGTAACCTGGCCCTGGGCGATCGTCTCCTGCTCCTGTTTTCGCTCGCCGGAGGCCAGGTGTATGTTGGCCACAATCGGGCCGACGGCGATACTGTTGGGATCGACGTATTGGTAACGAAAGCTGAATGTGTCGGGCATCAGGTTGAAGGTGTGGTTGTTTGCGGCCAGAAGCGGATAGCCGTCGTCAGCCGTAAGGAGCTCTCCGGATGAGTCGTATATCCAGAGCCTCCCCTCGGCAGACCCATTGAGGTCCCGCAGATCGACCCAAATCGTGCCATTATCGAACGTAACGGTATCGGCATCTGTCTCGCCATCTGTTAGCTCGAATCCCCGGCTGAGAACGCACGTCTGAGGCGCGGGCCTGTCATAAATGTATCTGATGGTATAGGTGCCCCCTGGAACCTGCCACTGCTCGAAGCCATCGTCGCCAACGCCGTATCGCGATGTCTCCTCAACAAGCGCTCCCGTTTGTTGATCGTAGATCGAGGCGCGGCCACTGCATGGGCCATTGAGGTCCTGGAGATAGACGCCCAGCGTGCATGAGTCGGAGCCGCGCTCGTAGTCTAGCAGGTTCAGTGTGTAGGCATTGGTCTCAAGATCGTTCGCGGCGATGTCGAAGAAAAAGCGCTCGATTGGCACGCCCGATTGGGGTGCGAAGAAGACCTGAACGAAGTATGTGCCGGGCACGAGGCTTTCATAGGAGCAGAGCCCGCCCTCGTGCGCAAGCGCACTTGCGACCGACTCGCCCGTGTGCTGGTTGAAAAGAAAAGCTGTCGCGGAGCTTGCCGGAACGTTCTCGCCCTCATAGCGGACCGTCAGCGATAGATCGCAACCCCGCTCGACACTGGTCTGAAGCGTTTTCGTCTCGCCCGGCTCGAGCGTTTGGCCCACCAAGAACCAGGTCTTAGGTGGGTCAACGAGCGAGTTCTCGATTCTGACGCTCACGCTGTCGGCTGGGACATATCCGAAGTCGACGATTCCGTCAGCCCCGGGGGATTCGCCCCCATCAATCACCTCGAAACTCACATCGTATATCAGGGCGAGCTTCACGCCATCACCGATGACCGGCGTCCCTGCCGCATCCTTCACCACACACTTGAGCCTCGCGACCTCGTCCAGCAGGATCGGCAGACTAGCGCTTCCGTCGGCGGGCGCCGCAAGCGTGAAGTAGTATCGCTCCAGATGGACGAGCCCTCGGGTATAGACCACCTTTGCTTTGTAGTTGCCCGCAGCGACCTCGCCGAAATCTGCCTGACCGGACGCGTCGCACTGCCGGCTGGCAACGACTTCCGAGAACGGAGCTGACTGGTGCGAGAGGGAAACCGTTGCTGAGTTGGATGGTGCACGCCCGAACGAATCGGAGACCGTGAAGACAAGGCTCGAACAGAGCGGTATCTTGACGCGCCGCGTCTGAAACGAGCCCGGCTGAACCACAATGTCGAACGTGTGGAAGCCGCCATCGGTGCGCATCGACCAGTGGCGGACCCTGGCGAAATATATTCCCGGAGCCACGTTATCGTAGTGCGCCTCGCCCATGCCGTCGCAACGCGTTTGGCGGACGAGCGTGCCGGTGATCTGGTCGTCCAGATAGACGTCTATATCGCCCGTCGGTACCGATCCCGCCTGGGAGCGAACCTGTATCTTGAGGTCGCCGCCAGAGCGGAATCTGATCGTCTCGTTAGCTGTCTCGCCCGAGCCGACGACGATGTGGTGCTTGAACTTGACCACGACAGGCTGCACCCCCACATGCTTGACCCTGACGAAATAGGTCCCGGCGCCAAGCCCCGAGAAGGCGAGTTTGCCATTCTGGTCCGTCTCGATCTCGCCCGGCGGGTCCTTGAACGTGAAACTGTGCTCCACGAAGACCGCACCCAGCGCATCGCCCGCCGAGACAGGGCCAGAATCGTCGAGAACTGTCAGCTCTATGCTCGCCGCAACCGCGCCTGAGACGAGGCCGAGTAAGCACACAACAAACGCAAGAGATGCCAGTATCCTCAACCTGAAAACCGAAATCGTAAAATGCCTATCTGTCATCAGCCTGTTCTCACCTCACAGAGTATTCATGTCCGTGCATACGTTCTCGTCAGCCAGAAACCTCACCGAACTGCTTCCGGCAGTGGATAGACGACGTCAGGCCGCAATGCTTCCGCCGCAAAAGCAATGGCCGCCAAAATTGCATCTCTTGTGAGTCGAGGGTGGTCCTGAATGAGCTCATCTATTGTCTCTCCGGCGGCGAGCTTGTCAAGAATCAGCTCAACAGTAATGCGTGTTCCCGCAACCACTGGCTTGCCCATCATGATCGATGGGTCTGATTGGATCATGTCCTTGTTCATACCTCTCATCACCTTTTGCGCTCAATGTTTTTTTATGCCTACGTAATGAGCCAGGACGCGAGCCACCCGATCTTCGTCCCAGCCACGCGGAAATCCACTTGTCTTCACTTGTCTATCTCTCTCGCTGCCCGCCACACAACCTACAGATTCTCTGTATCACTTTTTGGAGAAGCTATACCTTTTTTGCCCTTTCTCAAGAGCCTAGACCGCCAGTTTCAATAATTCTTGACTCCGATCAAGACTCACCTCGAGCTCAGTATTTTTAGCCTGACCTTCACGACGCCAGTCTTGAGCATGTGGAGCTGTTTGGCGGCGCCAAGCGATAGGTCGATTATTCTCTTTTTCTTGTCTGTGAATGGTCCCCTGTCATTTATGCGGACGACGACGCTCCTGCCGTTCTCGAGGTTAGTAACCCTGACAATTGTGTCGAACGGTAGCGTCCTGTGCGCCGCTGTCATGGCAAACATGTCGTAGGTCTCGCCGTTCGCCGTCCGGCGCCCATGGAACTTGCCGCCATACCATGAGGCGTAGCCATACTGGACATCTTTCTTGATCTTTGTTGAATGGTGAAAGCAGCAGCCGAGAGCCAGAACTAGAGCCAGCGCAACGGCTAAACTGCGGCAGAGCCTGCTCTCTCGGCTTGGCATATTGAGCCTCCTGTGCGTCGTTCAGCGATGAGTTATTCTAGGCTTTCACGATACTATGAGCGATCTTGCCTTTATGTGCAACTTCCGGACGGAATGCAGACTTCCTTGCTGGGCCTATTAGTCGCCGTGAAAGCATTTCTGCTGAGTTAGGATGTGGCTCAATTGGTCGGCCTGGTCTTGGCGCGAGGCGCTTTAGCTCGTCACCAGCTTGAGTAGCCCCGCAAAATGCAGGGGGAAATGGGGGCGACCATTGGGTAGGCCGCCCCGTGATCAAACGCCAATTGACGTGCGCCCAAGCCGACCGCAGCTGGCCGTGCCGTGCGGGAAACCGAAGTCTCGTGCGTCACGTGGGCTATGTCTTGGCGTCAAACTGAACGCAAAGTTGTCCTCCGTCCTTGTGTTTGGGCCCATAGTCGGCAAGCTCTTTCTTGAGCACATCGATAGTCTGCACGAAACGCGGGTCGCTCCTGAGCATGAAGGCAACGCGTTTGCAAGAGTGCATCACGGCCGCATGGCTCATCCCCGAGAAGCTCCTACCTATGCTTGGATACGACTCACTGAGCAGCTCCCGGCAGAGAAACATCGCCACCTGCCTCGCCCGGACAATGTTCATGGTTCTGCTGCGGGAGAGAAGGACATCAGCCCTCAGCCCGTAATACAAGGCGACCTTGTTCTGAATAACTTCGGTCGAGAGTTTTTTTTGGGAGTTCAGCTTCCCGTATCCGTTCAGCGCTGCCTTTGCCGATTCGAGCGTAAGGTCCAAGTGCTTCCACTCGGTATAGGCCTTCACTCGTGTCAGCAAGCCCTCTAGCTGGCGCACATTGGAAGGTGCTCTGCTGGCTATGTAGTAGGCGATCTCTTCAGGCAGATCGAAACTCAGCTTCTCAGCCTTCTTCAGAAGAATCCTCACTGTGACCTTAAGGTCAGGCGGTGCAAGGTCAACGACCAGCCCCGATCCGAGCCTTGAGAGCAGCTTGTCTTGAACGAATTGAAGGCCTTCGGGATGCCGATCGCAGGAAACGACTATCTGACGACCGAGCTCGTAGAGCGCGTTGAAGGTATGCAGTAGCGCCTCCTGCGTTTTTTTCTTGGCCTGGATGAACTGTATATCATCGATCAGGAAGACATCCTGATTGCGGTATCTGGCCCTGAAGCCGGGCATCTGTCTGCTGCCAATCGAGTCGACCAGGTCGTTAGTGAAATCCTCGGCCGTCTCGTCGCGCGGCAACTGCCGCGCATGGGCGGCATCGC